>NZ_JAAHIE010001335.1:0-1191 GCF_010671945.1 Moorena sp. SIO4E2 | reverse complement strand
TTTATTTCTATCTCATGCCGCCCAAAATAACCATCCTCAGTTAGGAAAGATATTTATCTGGTTTAGCTCTAAGTTAAAGTTAATTCCAGCAAGGTTCCAAAATCTATCTAATTTTACTGCTTTGAAATTTGATAGATATACTAATTATAGTGAAAATTTTTTAAAATTAATCAAGGGAGGTCATATCGACATATCAAATGGTATCCAACGATTATGTGAAATTGGAGGATATTGGATAAATGCTTTGGATAATGGATAAATTTTAATTATTGATCAACTAGACCGCAGCTTACATTCAGAAATATCAACCTATTTAATCAAGGAATTTAATGATAAAGCAGCTAATCAAAATAACGCTCAATTGATTGTTACTACCCACGATACAACTTTCCTAGATCGAGACATAGTAAATCAAGACCAGGTATGGTTGATGGAGAAAGATAGCAACAATAGCACTAAGCTCTATTCGTTACTAGATTTTAAAATTCGTGAGGATGAATCCCTACAGAAAGGCTACCTAAAAGGTCGATATGGAGCGGTTCCCTTTGTTAGTGGGCTGGATAGTTAGATACCTACGACAGCAGTAAACATTGATCTGACTAGACCATCAAGGGGTGCATATTCTAAAAGCTGTTTGACCCGGTGGTGCGTTACGGGACGGGCTGTTCCAACGCTGACCACGAGGCGGAAAATGAATGCGAGCCCGTCCCTAACGCACCCTACACAACTACTGCCCTCCTACGGAGAATGGCAACAAAATCACTAGGGAATTCGTCAACTATCCCGAATTATCATTGGTCGCTCTACTTGTTGACTCGAACACTATGACGCTACACTCCAGACTCTATCGCTATTGTTGGTTAGGATTACTAGTGATGATTCTGCCACTTTCCGCTTGTGCTAGTGATCCTTCCCCTGAGCAGCTATTGGAAGAAAACCAGGAACGTTGGGAAACTCAAAAGCTTGATAACTACCGGTATAGATTACAGGTAAGTTGCTATTGTATTGGTGAAGTCACCAACCCAGTTGTGGTAGAAATCCGTAATGGTGAAACGACTTCCATTGTTGCTGCTGATAGCGGCAAACCAGTTAATCGGAAATTTTTTAATACCTATGATTCGGTCTCGAAGCTATTCGATGTTGTCCAAAAGGCTATTGATCAGGATTATTATAAGCTTGATGTTACCTACG
>NZ_JAAHIE010001334.1:0-1193 GCF_010671945.1 Moorena sp. SIO4E2 | reverse complement strand
TAGCGTTTTTATCTGGGTTGTAAACACACTTCTTGCCTTCAAACTTTAGCATGTATGCCTCTTGCCTCTTGCCTTCAAACTTTTCCCTATTCCCTGTTCCCTGTTCCCTATTCCCTGTTCCCTGTTCCCTATTCCCTATTCCCTATTCCCTATTCCCTATAATCCTCAAGAGAATTCTCTCATTTTAAGCCAAAAGGAAGCGCCTCCTTTATTAACACCAGTCATTTCCGGGGATTGCCAAAGGGATGACATTATGGCTTTTAAGTATGGATCGTACCCGATGAAAGCGTTTGGCAAAATAATATCAAATTTACTACCTTCTGCCAAGAGGTAGGCGGCTAATACATACTGTTCAGAATAATGACGCTTTTCCCATTTTTGAGGATAATCATAGGGTAAAAATATATTATGAAATACTACAATAACCCCAGGCTTCAACTTGTAAAAAATATCTAAAAATATTACTGTAGCATCGGAATTCATAAATATTCGATGGGAATTATCTACAAATAATATATCCCCAGATTCCAGTTGATCAAAAATAGCAATATCGACAGTTTCTACGGGCTTTCGAATCACTTCATCACAGATTAAATCAACTTCTGCTCTCGGCTGAGGATCGATAGATATAATCTTAGTGTTTAGCCCACCATCCTTAATCGCTCGCCTAGCGAATTTTGTAGAGTTTCCTGACCCAACTTCAAAATAGAGTTTAGGCTTATTCAAGCGTATAATACTATAAAGGGAGACGGCATCAAGACCAGGGAGCCAGGGATTGAATAATGATGGCTCTGGGGATTGCTCTTTTATGGCTTTATTGGCGAATTTCAGCAGATTTTCCTGGTATTGCAAAAAGCTATTGAGATAAGTTTTGTAAGTGTCTCTACCTCGATTAATTATTTCATACAGCTTGGGATGAGGAGGCTTACCATGCCCATATCTCGATTTTTGATTTATGGGATAATCGAAATATAGGAATGTGCCTTTATAGGATTTTTCAGTTTTCATTTTTAATAGCAGTTATCAATTTGGTGAGGTAGTTTTGTCTTGGGGAGTCGGGAGTCGGGAGTCGGGAGTCGGGAGTCGGGAGTCGGGAGTAGGGAGTCGGGAGTCGGGAGGCGGGAGTCGGGAGTCGGGAGTCGGGAGTGGGGGGAGATGGCCAGAGGAAAGGTCGTAAGTACATGCAATAAGAG
>NZ_JAAHIE010001333.1:0-1194 GCF_010671945.1 Moorena sp. SIO4E2 | reverse complement strand
CAGAATGATCATCGGTTATCGACCTCTCCCGCTTTACTTTATTCTACAACATCTAGAATAAAATTCCGGAACATTCTCAGAATATTTTTTTCACGGCGGCTTTAGCCGCTACTGCCCTTCATCCCCGGTATAAATACGCGGGGCTTTCGGGCTTTGGCTCCCTCGTAAATCGTCTAACGGTTGCCATGAGCTTACTACTGGGGGTGAAATTTGCCAGTCCGGGGTTATTGTTTGGAGTGTTCCTTGCCAGTCGCTACTAATTTGATGGGTGGGAGGTATAGCAGGTACATTTACGAAATGTCCTAGGTGTTCCGGAAAGACAGTAAAGCGTTTCAAGCTGCCACTTTCATCGTATTTGGCAATCGCAGTAGCACGACTATTTTCATACCTTAAACATATATCGGAAAAAAACGTGGAGCCGGATTTTACGTTGGTGGAACCCCAGGAAAAGCCGTTGTCTAAAAACAAGCCGGTTGTGATAGGTTGCTTGTAGGGTCCAAAGATTTTTGTCTCCGTTTTGTCATTAGCATAAGTATAGTGATTTTGCTGATGTATTTTACTGCAATCTGCTGTGGGACGAAAGCTTCTAATACAGCGCCAAGATTCTATGACTTCTCCTGCGCTCGAGTATCTAGTCCAAATCCCATACAAGTCTCCTGAATAATATTGACAGAATTTATTCCAATTTTGAATTTTTCGATCCATAAGTTTATTCTGTTATCTCTCATCACTACTGTTTATATAGTTTAATTTTGCCTATCAATCCAAACTTTTATGTTACTTATAGCAAGTCTATATCCCATAAGCTACAAATTGATCCCCCTAAATCCCCCTTAATAAGGGGGACTTTTACGTTTAAAAGCGTACATCATAACTGCGATAAACGCTATAGTTACTGTTACATTTTAACTACATTAATCGGTATAATATTTTCTTAGATCGTAGATTAGTAATGTGTTAGGGAATGTCTGAATAATTACCCTTAATCAAACTATGCCCCATCTCCCCATCTCTGATTAATTACTCTTTAATGTTAAACCGGATAACTCACCGGATGAATTATATTCAACCTGGGGGGGCGACGATATGGCTTGAAACGATTGATACGTCAAGAGTGTAACGATCTGTGATAGAAAAAGATAGGTCTCAAATTGTCAATAAGACCTATCTGTTGCAAATGTTACCCTTATTCTA
>NZ_JAAHIE010001332.1:0-1196 GCF_010671945.1 Moorena sp. SIO4E2 | reverse complement strand
TAATCCACGGTTCTACAGAACGGGTGAGAAACGTCTAAAGTTTTATCAGCGTCGGGTATCCCGAAAAAATAAAGGCTCTGCTAACCGCAATAAAGCCATTAATAAATTAGGTAGGGCACACCTTAGAATAAGTAGGCAGCGTGAAGAACATGCGAAGAGACTCGCACGTTGCGTAATCCGGTCTAACGATTTGGTCGCCTATGAAGATCTAAGAGTTAAAAACTTAGTAAAAAATCACTGTCTTGCCAAATCTATTAATGATGCAGGTTGGTATAAATTTAGGGAATGGTTAGAGTATTTTGGTGATAAGTTCGGCAGAATAACTGTTGCAGTAAACCCTGCCTATACCAGTCAAAACTGCTCTAATTGTGGTAAAGTGGTTAAAAAATCCTTATCAACTAGAACCCACGTCTGTAAGTGTGGTTGTCAGTTAGACAGAGACCATAACGCTGCGATCAATATCCTTAAACGAGCCTTGAGTACGGTGGGGCACACCGGAACTTTTCTAAACGCTTATGGAGATTTGGCCTCTACTCTTCTTGGTTCCGACCTGGATGAGCAAGTCGAATCTGTGAAGTAAGAATCCCCCGCTTTCTAAGCGTGGGGAGTGTCAACCACTCTTGAATCAACAACAACCATGAAACGCCGACAATTTTTTAGTAACGCTGCGCTTGGTGCAGCCAGTACAGCTGCCTTAGCATCCTGTAATCAAGCTAGTACAGGACCCGTTGCTCAATCTGGCAGTCAGCCTATAGTTCGATGGAAAATGGTCACGAGCTGGCCAAAATCCCTTGATACTATCTATGGGGGAGCTGATACTGTCTGTAAGCGGGTCAGTGCCATGACCAATGGGCGTTTCCAGATTACCCCCTTTGCTGCTGGTGAAATTGTACCAGGATTAGAGGTTCTCGATGCCGTCCAACAGGGAACCGTTGAGTGTGGTCATACCGCTAGTTACTACTACGTTGGCAAAAATCCAGCCCTAGCATTCGGCACTAGTGTACCCTTTGGTCTAACCGCTCCACAACAAAATGCCTGGTTGTACCACGGTGGTGGCTTGGAATTGCTCCAGGAACTCTATGCTGACTTTGGCGTGATTAATTTTCCAGCGGGTAACACCAGTGCTCAGATGGGAGGTTGGTTCAAGAAACAAATTAATTCTGTAGCTGACCTGAAGGGATTAAAAATGCGTATCC
>NZ_JAAHIE010001331.1:0-1206 GCF_010671945.1 Moorena sp. SIO4E2 | reverse complement strand
TGAACATCTACCTCTCTATTATGCCAGGGTACATGTAGTCCAGTTCTCTACTCATTTAATTCGCGATTATTAATCGCGAATTAAATGAGTACCTATTCCTGTCTTTTTTCCAAAATGGGATGCTCCCAAAAAATTAAACCTTTGTTACCTCCTCAAAAAGCTTGGACAGGAAAACCAGCACATGACCATCGCCAGATCATAAATGGCATACTGTGGATTTTGAGAACAGGTGCGCCCTGGAGGGATTTACCAACCTCTTATGGAGTCCATAGTACGGTGTCAAGTCGGTTTTATCGTTGGCGAAAAGCGGGCATATGGGAGGAGATTTTGGCAGGTCTTCAGCAAATTGCCGACGCTGAGGGTCGAATCGATTGGGAAGTTCACATGGGTGATACTACAGTCGTGCGAGCACATCAACACGCAGCCGGAGCAAAAGGGGGCAAGACTCACAGGCACTAGGGAGGAGTAAGGGAGGATTCAGCACAAAAATTCATATTCGGTCGGAAGGATTGGGCAAACCAATGGTTTTTGCTCTAACATCAGGAGAACGCCATGATACCATTGGTTTTGATGATTTGCTTGCCCTCGGAAAAGTTAAACGTCAGGGTCGAGGAAGGCCAAAAAGCCGTTTTCGCTACTTTTTAGGTGATCAAGGATACAGTAGTAAAACTATTAGAGAAAAACTACGTCGTCGAGGTACAACTCCTATTATTCCCAGAAAAAGTAACGAAAAGAAACGAGAACGCTTCAACCGAGGACTATATAGAGAACGTAATCGGATTGAAAGACTAATTAACCGTCTCAAACAAAATCGACGAATAGCAACTCGCTATGAGAAATATGCAGTCAATTACCTAGCTATGTTGACTATTGCTTCTATATTACTCTGGCTTTAGTTGAAATCATGTTTTTTCTGACTACTATAGATAAAAATAAATCTTTAAACTGTTGATCATAGAAAGATTTATGGTCAAGTTGAGCAAAACGTTTGCTTAGGGTCGGGCTTTGCCCAAATTCCTTTCCTTATGCTCGCGATTGCAAATCTCTCTAACCTAAATTATTGGGTTTGCAGACACGCCCTAGCTGTTCATCTGTTAATGTTTGCCAACGTTCTTGACTGATCCAGATTGACGAAAATCTTAACAAGATTATGCTTGATAAAATTCCTAGCAATACAGGTACAGTACGGCAGCAAATCAAATATAT
>NZ_JAAHIE010001330.1:0-1207 GCF_010671945.1 Moorena sp. SIO4E2 | reverse complement strand
GCTTCTGACTGGATTTGCCGATGCCAATCCGCAGGCGAGGGAAGTTTTGCGTACCCAGATGGGCAATTGCGGATTTCATGCCATTGTGTCCTCCCGCTGAACCAGAAAGGCGCAGACGCAAACGCCCCACTGGTAAGTCCATATCATCATAAATGATCAAGACCGACTCAGGTTTTAGCTTGTACCAATCAGTCACCGCCCGAATTGCTTGTCCAGAGCGATTCATGTATGTAAGAGGCTTAAGCAAGCTTAACTTATTTCCTTTTAGTCCAATTCCTTGACCAAACCATCCCTGAAAGCGGCGATGTTCGTTTCCTGAAATCTGTAATCGACGTGCGATCGCATCTACCACTTCAAAACCGATATTGTGCCGGGTTTTATCATACTTGGGTTCCGGATTACCTAAACCCACAATCAGTTGAGGAATTATAATCTGTCCGGTTGTTTCGATAGTGCTCATGGTCAAAAATCGTTTTGGTAATCGGTAATGGGTAATGGGTTACCCATTACCTACGGTTTATGATCTCGATGTTTCCGGACATCTTGACACTCCCCGGTCATTAGACGCGGGGATTCTTGCTTCAATGAGGCGACTTGTTCAACCAGGCCGGAACCAGGAAGAATAGAGGTCTCCTCTCTGCAAGCGTTCTGGTCTGTGACCAAGGTTCCGATGTGCCCCACCGTACCTAAGGCTCTATCGAGGATGTTTATTGCGGCGTTGTGATCGCGGTCTAGTTGACAGCCACACTTACAGACGTGAGTCCTAGTTGATAGCGATTTTTTAACCACTTCACCACAGTTAGAGCAGTTTTGGCTTGTGTAGGCAGGGTTTACCGCAACAGTTACCCTACCAAACTTTTCCCCAAAGTGTTCTAACCACCTTCTAAACTGATACCAACCTGCATCACTAATAGACTTGGCAATACAATGATTTTTGACCAAATTCCTAACCCTTAAATCTTCGTAGGCGACCAGATCGTTAGATCGGATTACGCAACGCGCCAGTCTCTTGGCGTGTTCCTCACGCTGCCTGCTTATTTTAAGGTGCGTCCTGCCTAGTTTATTAATGGCTTTCTTACGGTTAGCTGAGCCTTTCTTTTTTCGAGATGCTCGCCGCTGATAAAACTTTAGCCGCTTCTCTCCTGTCCTATAAAATCTGGGGTTAGGTTCAGTATTGCCGTCGGAATCAGTATAGAAATCCTTTAGA
>NZ_JAAHIE010000133.1:3897-15482 GCF_010671945.1 Moorena sp. SIO4E2 | reverse complement strand
GCTTAAGACACTGGACAAAGCATTTACAAGCATGAAGAATCAGGGACATGGGTTCCCACGATTCAAAAATAAGTATCGAATGCGGTCTTTTGTCTTCCCTCAGTTTAAGGCTAATCCCGTAGTCAATGATTTGATTAAATTACCTCAAATTGGGATGGTCAAGATGCGATTATCACGACCAATACCTGAGGGGTTCAAAATCAAGCAAGTGAGAGTGGTTAGACGAGCCAGTGGTTATTTTGCAATGATTGCTTTGCAGAGTGACGTAAGTGTTCCTGATACACCAGTATGGGGGCATCCACTGGGGATTGATGTTGGGTTAGATAAGTTCTTAGCAACTTCTGATGGTGAGTTAATTGAACGTCCAAAGTTTTTAACAAAACTACACGGCGAGTTGAAATTACTGCAACGTAGACTGAAGTTAAAGAAATTGGGTTCAGCGAATCGACATAAACTCAATCATAAAATTGCTAGACTACATCAAAAAATCACAGATACCCGAAAAGACTTCCACTTTAAGTTAGCTGATCATTTGTGTGACCAAGCGGGCATGATATTTGTTGTTGGCGAAGCCTGTCCGAAGGACATAGACTTAGACTTTAGAACCTGGGCAAAAGGAATGCTGAGTAAGCATACTCTTGATGCAGGTTTTGGTCAGTTCTTCAATATTCTGGCTTGGGTGTGTTGGAAACGGGGTATATATTTTGGCAAGGTCGATTATAGGTATACGAGTCAAATTTGCCCCAATTGTGGGGCACATACAGGCAAGAAAGATTTATCTGAACGACTCCACAAATGCCCTGAATGTAGTTATGAAATTCACCGAGATGTTGCAGCCGCCCAAGTGATTTGTCAACGAGGTATCGCTGCGGTCGGGCAGACCGTGGAGGAAATTGACTGTGTAGGCGTTCTGTCAGGGGTTGGTAACAACCTAGATAAGTGCCGCAAAAGCAGTAAACCTAAGTCGTGAGGTTTAGGAATCCCTCGTTATAATCTCCGATTTAACGAGGGAGCATGTCAAAGTCCCAAGGGTTTGATATAAGGCTTGATTATGTATCCAACCTACAAAACCACTGTAGAGACAGTCTCCTTCAGGGCTAGCCACAAATACATGGTGTATTAGTAAAGGATTCTTCCAAGTCCGAATGGAAATGCCATTTTTAAATGTTATATAGGTCTTGGCTCGGTGAAAATCTCTACCATGACCATCAGTCATACCTGGGACTGAGTGTAATTGTTGAATTAAGCTAGTAATAAAGTCTCCTGGTGGAGGAGGTTGTGTGATAACTGGATTCGCCCAAAATTTCTGGATTTCTGCTGCGACTAAAGGATGATTTTTGAGAGCAGCATGATGCACATTAGGTAAACAAACGAATTGACTACGAGAAAACTTGGTTGTCTCTATTGTAATCGTGCCGTCGCTACCGTGATCACTATCACCAGCTATTACTAATGTGGGAATCACTGCGCCAATGGACTCTGCTAGTTGTCGGCGGTTGATACCTAAATCCTTTGCGATACCAATACCAATGCCCAAGGGGTCAATAATTCTAGCTACATCTGCACCACCAATAGGAGAACCAATCAACACTAAGGATTCTACTTGTGACCACCAGTCTCGGTGACGGCTGAGGAGTTCTAGCCAAATTAAGCCACCCATGGAATGACCAATAATTCGGATTGGTGTCTGGGGATAAGTGACAATGGTATCTAAGACAATGTGTTCGAGTTGGTTGATTAGGGGTTCTATCCAGAGCCAAGTTTTGAACCAACCGAGATCGGGAGTAATGATGGCAGTGCGGGATGTGGCTAAGGATTGGGCAAGGCGTGCCATCGCTTTAGAGTTATCCGCCCATCCGTGTTGTGCGTATAGAAGAAAATCTGGTTTGTCGGTCATTTCCCCTAAATCTGGAATACTGGTAGTTTCTTATCGATTTTAGGTAGGGGAGGACACCATGAGTAACCAATTGTGACACTCCCTTGAGGGACACAGAATAGGCTTTGCAAGAAAAGGAATGCACCCTAACAGTTGCAGTATCACTGGATTCTTGGAAAGAGATGCTGCATAGCATTAGCTACAAGGGCTGAGGGACATATTCCGGAATAGGTATAACCTATTAAGCAGGTACACAAAATTAATTACACATTTTCCAAAACTCAAAGCCTTGCAGGGTAAAGGTTACAGAGATTTGGAGTAGGCGATTAATTCTGTGTAAGTGCTTACTCGAGTTCCCAACACTGAAAGCCCCGCGTCTAAAGACCGGGGATGAAAGTGACTAGCGACTAAAGTCGCGTAGAAGAGAATCTTGATTGATACTTGAAAGTTTTATACGATTCTGTTAGTATAAATATATATCGAAAGAGGTCGAGATTCGTTCGGGTAGCGTGACCGTTCGGGTAGCGTGACCGAAGGTCAAGGTCAAGGTCAATGATTATACTAGAGTTTAAAGCGAAAGGTAAAGAGTCCCAATATTCAGCAATAGACGAGGCGCTCCGGACGGTTAAATTCATTCGTAATAGCTGCATTCGTCTATGGTTAGACAATAAAGGGACAGGGAAAAGTGACTTTAGTAGGTATTCTAAAATCCTGGCTAAAGAGTTTCCCTTTGCTAATGAATTGAACTCTACTGCCCGTCAGGCTGCCTCTGAGAGGGCATGGTCATCGATTGTTCGCTTCTACGATAATTGCAAGAAAAAAGTCCCAGGTAAAAAGGGTTTTCCCAAGTTCCAAAAACATGCTCGGTCTGTCGAATATAAGAAGTCAGGATGGAAATTATCCCCTGACAAGAAATCAATAACGTTCACGGACAAGAAGGGGATCGGAAAGCTTAAGCTCAAAGGTACCTGGGATTTATGGCGCTTCGACAAAAAGCAAATCAACCGAGTTCGGATAGTTAAGCGAGCTGATGGGTACTACGTTCAATTTTGCGTTGCAGTTAACGTAAAAGAGGAAATAGAGTACACAGGTGAGATGATTGGGCTGGATGTAGGACTTAAAGAGTTCTATACAGATTCCAATGGTCACTCCGAACCAAATCCCCGATTTTATAGAAAAGGGGAGAAACGCTTAAAGTTTTATCAACGTCGAGTTTCTCGAAAAAAGAAAGGCTCATCCAATCGCAGGAAAGCGGTTAACAGATTAGGCAGGCAGCACCTTAAAATAAGTAGGCAACGTGAAGAACATGCTAAGAGACTGGCACGTTGCGTAATCCGGTCTAACGACCTGGTCGCCTACGAAGATTTAAGAGTTAAAAACCTGGTTAAAAACCACTGCCTTGCTAAGTCTATTAATGACGCTGGTTGGTATCAATTCAGGAAATGGTTGGAGCACTTTGGGACTAAGTTAGGCAGGGTAACTGTCGCAGTAAACCCCGCCTATACCAGTCAAAACTGCTCTGAGTGTGGCGAAACTGTCAAGAAATCCTTATCTACTAGAACTCATGCCTGTAAATGTGGGTGTGAACTTGACAGAGACCATAATGCCGCTATCAATATCCGAAATCGAGCCATAAGTACGACGGGGCACGTCGGAACTTGGGTCATAGACCCGAAGGCTTCAGGAGATCTGACCTCTACTGTTCTTGGTTCCGGCCAGGTTCAGCAAGTCGGGTCGTTGATTGAAGAATCCCCGCGCCTTTAGGCCGGGGAGTGTCAACAAAACCCTTTGAAACCCCATGATCCGGTGCAATATATGAATACTGTAGACTATCTCCGGATTAGCTTGATTGACCGCTGCAACTTCCGTTGTCAGTACTGTATGCCTCAAGGAGCAGAGCTTGACTATATCCTACGGCAAGAATTACTCACTGATCAAGAACTGCTGACTCTGGTCAAGGAGGTGTTTATCCCGGTCGGATTTAGAAAGTTTCGCCTCACGGGAGGTGAACCCCTATTGCGTCCAGGTGTAGTGGAGTTAGTCAGAGCGATCGCATCTTTACCGGAAACACAAGATTTAGCGATGACTACCAATGCCTTTTTACTGGCTGGTATGGCAAAGGAACTCTACCAGGCGGGTTTACGGCGGATTAATATTAGTCTGGACTCCCTCAATCGAGAGACATTTGACCAAATTATCGGCAATCGGGGACGTTCGCGCTGGGAACAGACTTGGGAAGGGATAAAAGCTGCCCATCAGGTTGGATTTGACCCGTTAAAGCTGAATGTGGTGGTAATTCCAGGAGTTAATGACCAGGAAGTGCTGGATTTAGCTGCTCTAACCATTCACCGCTCCTGGCACGTTAGATTTATCGAGTTTATGCCCATCGGGAACTCCCAGCTATTTGGTCAGCGGGCGTGGGTACCTTCGGAAGAATTACGGCAACGGATTCACTTACGCTGGGGTTTGATAGAATCCAGTGTCCGGGGTAATGGCCCAGCTGATGTGTTCCAGATTCCTGGTGCCAAGGGCACCCTGGGATTTATTAGTCAGATGTCAGAATGTTTTTGCGATCGCTGCAATCGGATGCGTCTATCTGCTGATGGTTGGCTGCGTCCCTGCCTACTTAATGAACAAGGTCAAGTTGACTTAAAAACTGCTCTACGCAGCGGCGTTGATACCGCTGACTTAAGAGAGCAGGTCAGACAGTTGCTGATGATTAAACCAGAAATCAATTTCAAGGAGAGAGACTCTGGTATCGATGGTTCATATACAAGGACGATGTCACAAATCGGCGGATAGTTTTTTAGGTTGCAGGTTAGCAGGTTAGCAGGTTGAAGGTTAGTCAAGTTGAAGGTTGAAGGTTAGTCAAGTTGAAGGTTGAAGGTTAGTCAAGTTGAAGGTTGCAGGTTAGTCAGGTTGAAGGTTGCAGGTTAGTCAGGTTGAAGGTTCCAGGTTACAGGTTAGCAGGTTAGCAGGTTACAGGTTACAGGTTAGCAGGTTCCAGGTTATAACCTTCAACCTACCCTACAGGAACGCCACAGGCGAACAACCTGTTAACTTTCAACCGTTGTCAACCTTCAACCTGTTAACTTTCAACCGTTGTCAACCTTCAACCTGTTAACTTTCAACCGTTGTCAACCTTCAACCTGTTAACTTTCAACCGTTGTCAACCTTCAACTCGGGTTAGACTTTCCTGGAGTAGTACTCAACCACCAGTAGCTCGTTAATTTGTAATGCCACCCATTCCCGATCAATAATCCCATTCACCTTCCCGGTGAAGGTGTTCTTATCAAACTCTAAATGGCTAGGAAGGTTTGCTAAGCCAGGAAATTCCAAGTTACGTTCTACTAGACGGCGGGATTGATCACGGTTTCTAACCGCAATCACATCGCCAGGGCGACACTGATAGCTAGGAATATTGACTACTGTACCATTTACTGTAACATGACCGTGACTCACGAGCTGACGAGCCGCTGGGATGGTACCTCCCATACCCATGCGGAAGACTGTGTTATCCAGTCGCATTTCTAGCAGTTGCAGCAAAGCTTGTCCAGTGGAACCGGTGGCTCGACGAGCTTTACGGACATAGCGAATTAACTGCTTTTCAGTCACTCCGTAGTTATAGCGCAGTTTCTGCTTTTCTTCGAGACGGATCGCATATTCTGAGCGTTTCCGACGGTTTTGACCATGTTGACCTGGGGGATAGGCACGGCGCGGCGTTTTACGACTTAAACCGGGCAAATCACCCAGACGGCGAACGACCCGCAGACGCGGGCCTCTATATCGAGCCATATAACTTCCTCTTTACTATTTTGTGTACTATCTTGACTAAAGATTTCCCAAAACTATTATCATACAATTTATTAGGGCCGTGGGCATAAGGAAATTGCCATGGGGAAGATTCCGGGCAGGTGTTAGCTCAATAGCCCTATCTACGGGAATTTCCATAGTGCAAACCACCTGAGAAGGTCAGCTATCAGCATTCAGCTATCAGCATTCAGCATTCAGCGATTGGCCTGTGGCCACGGTACTGTTCGCGCAGCGTGCGCGTAGCGCAATCGGTGCTTTTAGGTGCGACCCGTGGCGAATTTAATAATTAGATGCGGAAAGCGCACCTTTGAATAAAATAAGCTGACCGCTCAATGATTATGACACAACTACCATAAATAATCACTTCTAGGGTTATATCATGTCCGGATAATTAGTGATAAAAAACCATCTCCGATTAAACCTTATTCCTTTACTTGTGCCACATGCCTTCGATTGGGCCAAGGGTGTAAGTATTCAACCGGACATGATATTAGTGACCCAGGACGTAAGTAAAAATCAGCGGAGCTACAATTGATGCATCCGATTCAATCACGTAACTAGGGGTGTCCGTATCAAGTTTGCCCCAACTAATCTTTTCACTAGGTAGTGCGCCACTGTAGGAACCGTATGAGGTGGTACAATCGCTAATTTGGGCGAAGTAACTCCACAACTTACAGTCTTCCTTGAGATCCTGGTGGATCAGTGGCACAACGCAGATGGGAAAATCTCCAGCAATTCCACCCCCAATTTGAAAGAACCCCATGGAAAAATCTCTAGTATTTTCCTGATACCAATTCACAAGAAATACCATCAGCTCCAGACCGCTCCGCACAACATTCAAGCGACTGATATTGCCTTTGATAACTTCAGAAACAAAGGAATTTCCCAGAGTTGAATCCTCCCATCCAGGAACAAAAATAGGAATTTGTTTCTGCCATGCTGCCATCACCCATGAGTCACAAGGATCAATTTCATAAGAGTCTTTAAGCTCTTGACTTTCAATAAGTTGATAAATGAACTCGTATGGGAAAAAGCTTTTGCCAGATTGATCAGCTGCTTGCCACAGTTTCACCATATGCCGATCAATTTTCCTCATCGCTTCTTCTTCAGGGATACAGGTATCAGTAACTCGATTCATACCGGACTCAAAAAGAACCTTTTCCTCTTCTGGTTTCAGTGAACGATAATCCGGTACTCTCTTATATTGAGAGTGGGCAACCAGATTGAAGATATCCTCTTCAAGATTCGCTCCGGTACAGCAAATGGCATGTACCTTGTCTTGGCGAATCATTTCAGCCAGAGAGATACCCAGCTCTCCTGTACTCATGGCACCAGCCATAGTCAGAAACATTTTATTACCAGATTCCAGGTGTTTCACCCATCCTTCAGCCGCCTCAACACACACAGCTGCATTAAAGTGTCGAAAATTTCTCTTCATGAACTCTCGAATCATAGTTTTTCCTCCAATAGTGGGTCTTACAGTTGAGTACTTTACAGAACTATAGATAAACGTTTTAGAAACAGCAGAATCACCCATTGATAAAATGGTAAAAAAACGGAAGCAGCAGTTAGTTAACAGCCTTGATTAAAAACCTGCTAGTGCGAACTTGAACTCTCCCTCAGTTAAAGCAGGAAGAAAACAAGCTAGGAGATCAAGTCTTCATATAATTTAAAACATAGTACCGTTGGCTCCGGAGCAAAACTCCCAGGGCTGACTTTGACTATACTTAAGCCTTGATGCAGTCTCTCAGGGGGAAGCAGCTAGGGTTTTTTTCACCACCAAACACTGCTATAAAATCCTGATCTAGTAAACTAGCTTTTGACGTTTATGATTCCTCGCCACAAATTTCGTAGACAAGGAAAATAACGCCCCTAAGTTGTTTTTATCCCCGCCGCTTGTACACAAGGGGTTTCAACTGCGTTTGAGATCAAGAAATGCCTGATCACCAGCAACGCTTCTCTATTTGGTGTTGTTTTTAACAATTATCACAATCTCTTATTGTATATCAATCCGGTAACACCTGTCTTGAAGGTCACTGGTGGAGCGGACAGGGAAATAAGTGACCTCCCTCATCTGGCGTTGCTTTTGTTGTAGGATGATTGAAGGGAATGGACAGCTAGTAAGTGTTTTGCTATGGTTAGTCTAAAATCTAGAGTAGAATCGGCTGTGGGTTTGAGGCACTGATTGCCTGTTCATCCACTACTCCTACCTCAGTCCTGATACAATTAACGCCATGACAGACTTGATTAGTGAAATTTTAAGTAAAGTAGGGTCAGTTGCTCCTCAAGTACCGCCATACTTTGAGTCCCTAGAAACCTACGCTGTTAAGAAAGTTTCCGATGCTGACACTATTGATGTGATTGATGCCTCCGGAGAAGACATTACAGTGCGGTTCGTTTACATTGATGCACCAGAAACTCCTAAGGGGTGGGGTTACAAAAAACTTGAGGATAAAAATCAGGACAATGCGTTCTATCAAAGTCAATTTAAGTGGGGCAACGAAGGGAAAGACTGGGTCAAACAGTTGGTAGAAGAAAACAGGAATAAAGTTAAATTGAGAATTACCGACATCGACACTCGCTACAATCGTAGAATTGGCGAAGTTTACTTATTGGATGGCACGTTTATTCAGCATAGTTTAGTAAAAGAAGGATTAGCACTGATTTATTACGATTATTTTAGTAAGTGCCCTCGTGAGATGGCTATTTCCCTTCTGTTGGCAGAGGCAGATGCGGAACGCCAAGGAAAAGGGTTATGGCAAGAACCGAAGTCCGGATTTATCGAGCCTTGGTTGTTTCGTCCCCTTAAGAAAAAGCAAAAAGCCCTACTTGCAGACCCAGATGAATATCAGCAGCTTACAGAAAAAATTCAAACCCTCTGTGAAGACCTAGAAGCTGGAAATCTTACTAAAGATCAGTTTGAGGATACCTTTAAGCAGACGCTGAAGTAATATAGCAGTTCTCAATTGGTTGAGGTACTTTTGTTCTGGGTTTTAGGGAGTAGGGAGTAGGAAGTAGGGAGTAGGGTTAAGAACATTGAATGTAGGTCATATAGCCATTGGCAGATAAGTTAATTAATAAAATTGGACAAAAAAGATACAGTCCACTTATATATTGGCAATAATCAATACTTAGGTTGAATGCCAACTGCTCTATTCCCTATTCCCTATTCCCTATTCCCTATTCCCTATTCCCTATTCCGAAGTTACCTAAAAACTTTTATATCCAAAATATTAGCATAATTAAGGGCAAAAAAAGGATTAACTTAGAAACCGCTCCAGCTCCAGATGTAGTATAAATTGATATTACCAGTAGTTCTATGAACCGTTTGGCAGTATAGCACTACGCATTAAGATTAGGACATTTATAAACTCCGAAACCTAGTCCTAGCTTACTTTTGAATTCTGACTTCTCACTTCTGACGCTAAGCGTAGCGCTATATATGCCGAGTTAGGGGTTTCAGAAGTTTGGCGTTATGATGGTGAATCTTTTGAGATTTATCAGTTACGAGATCGAGAATATAGTCAATAAAGTTTGGCTTTTCCTGGTTTACCTATAGGGGAAATTGAGGGATTTTTAGCAGAGGTGGACACCAAAGATTATTTGCAGTTGGTAGCAGAATTTCGGAATTGGGTGAGGAAGGGTTAAACTCGTCTAAATTCTCAACATCCCCTTTGAGATCAGAAGATGTTGAGGAACGTTTCTAAAGCATTAGATTGCAGAGTCTAAGCAACCGTGCCAGTAATAGAGTATTGTCCTAAGCTGCCGTAATCACTGTATCCGGTAGCTAAGTTTCCTTGACCCGTACCATCAATGCTTAGATAATACTGCCCTGGACTGAGATCAAGATTAAAGCTAGCGGACAGAGAACCGATGGGATTAGAAGAGCTAATCAGTTGACCGGAAGCATTATATAGCTTAGCCAGAATGTCTAAATTAGGTCCTCGCTCAAAAGGCTTAATATCTAGGGCTATGTTGCCCGTTGTTGAATTGAACTCAAACCAGTCAATGTCGTTATTTTTTTCAATGATGCCATAATTTTCCACCTGACCATCATTGATCGATAGCGCTGCTGCACTGGTTAGCTGGTTACTATAATCGTCCCGGCGATAGCCAAAACCATTTTGCCCAGTGATGATGTCTAGGTCATCTTCTTGGTTGCTGGCACCGGTATACTCACCTTTGCTCCATTGACTGAGATTTCGATCGTTGCCCTCTCCCATAATAGGAGCCCACCCGGTTTCGACACTGCCATTGCCATGACCATAGTAGTAGTCGTTGGTGGAATCACCCTCATGAGACAAACCCAAGGTATGACCTACCTCATGGCTAATAGCTTCAGCCACCGATTTCTCACTGCCTCCAGCGCGATTCTCTGAAAAAATAAAGGCGGGGGTATCACTGTCCCAGTTGAATGAATCCATATAAGCCAAACCACCGGTACCTTTTTGATACCAGGAACCATCTCCCCCAATGACAACGCGAATGCCCCATTGGGAATCACTACCGCTGGTTTTTTTGAGTTGGTCATCGGAAGGTTGGGCAGTAGTCACATTCACATCAAAGGGACTAAAGTCTTCTGCCACCCGTTGCCAAATGCGCCAAATAGTCTCTCTCTCAGCAGTGGAGAAATTGGAAGTATTCCCATCCGTGTCATAGGCAGGGGTCACAATGGAACTCCCGAAGTTCTTGTTCCATGAGGTACCTGTGGTAGTATGACCATCAAAGTCAAGGTAGATAATGTGGTCTGCCTCTAAGTTACTGTTGAGGGAAAAGACTTGGTTCGGGCTCAAGGGCTGATAGGTATTTGGTTTGCTAGTTCCAGACAACTCTAAATTATAGGAAACAATTCCATTGCTACTAGGAGCGTAGCGTTTTACCTGGGCAAAGTAAGTGCCACTGGTAGCACTGTAGTTGATAACATCGTTAGCATTGCCACCCTGTAAAGAGCTAGCCACTTGTTGGTCGCCCAAGTCAAAGATGCCATTGTTGTTAGTGTCCCGGTAGAGTCTGAGGTTAGCATCATCTCCCGCACTGATATTGTGTAGATTTAGGTTAATTTGACGGTTGTTTGAGACCCTAAACTTAAACACATCAGTGGCGTCTGAGGTAGTGAGTGTGTACCGATTGCGGCTGATGGGATTGCCGCTGAAAGTGCCTAAATTGAAAGTACCCATGATTAACTACTTGTTTCTTTTCTGTGAAAAGCACTGTAAATTAGCCCAAAAACTGGATTTTACTGGCGCTTTCCTACATCTACAGGGTAATAAACCACACCTAGTTTTTTAAGATTTGTAAGCAAAGTTTATCAGCTCTTAATTTTGAACGAAATTAGCTGAATTATCACAGCGGTCAGAGCTGATTGGTAAAAGAAGCTATAACCATGGCGCTGAAAGGCTTTCAATAATTCGGGCGCTTGTGCACGCCCTGTTCCCGGAAATCCATGTCTGTCAAAGGATTTGAGCTCTTTATATTTACTTTATAAATTAGCTCTGCTGGATTACTCTAAATTCTCAACATCCCCTTTGAGTCCGGAAAATGTTGAGGCAATGTTGAGGAAAGTTTCTAAGCCTAGTCGCTCTAAAGCCCAACGGTCAACTCTCCTACTATAGCTATAGTGGTCTACCGGATCCTAACAACTTTCATAATCAGGGTGCGGAAAAGGTTATTTAAAACGGTTGGAATCAATACCATAATATCTTCTATGGTCAGCCAGGTTTATAGCTTATAATCCCCTCTTTCAAATAGTTTTAAATCATAATTATTACTTTTCAATTGTTCAATAAAAGTAGATCCTTGAGTTTCAGTAAGTTCATGTAGGGTGGGCAGTGCACCAGACAGATCAGATCAGCTGTTAATAGGCTTGATAGGCACTGCCCACCTAGGATTCATGACT
>NZ_JAAHIE010000133.1:0-3865 GCF_010671945.1 Moorena sp. SIO4E2 | reverse complement strand
ACTTTCAACTTTCAACTTTCAACTTTCAACAAACGTTCAGACTGCCATGCCCCGTTCCACAGCGGGTCGCTGCTGCATTGTCTCGACCCAGCGTTTGAGGTGGGGATGGTTATCTAGGGTGACTCCCAAATAGTCATAGGCAGCTACCCAAGGATAGGTAGCTATGTCGGCAATGGAGTAATCTCCAACAATGAATTCTTGTTTTGCTAATTGCTGATCTAAGACACCAAACAGACGTAGGGTTTCTTTTTCATAGCGATCGATAGCATAGGGAATCTGTTCTGGAGCAAAGCGTCGGAAGTGACTCAGTTGACCAAACATTGGTCCAACGCTTGCCATCTGGAACATCAACCATTCAATCACTTGTATTCTTGCTGCTGTATCGGTTGGCAACAACTTGCCTGTCTTTTCTGCTAAATAAATTAGGATTGCTCCTGACTCGAAAACTTTTATACCAGTATCCTGGTCAATGATAGCAGGAATTTTACTATTGGGATTGATTGCTACATATTCGGGAGTAAACTGTTCTCCCTTTGCTATGTTAATTGTGTGAACGGTGTAGGGAAGTCCTACTTCTTCGAGCATGATAGCAGGTTTGCGTCCGTTAGGCGTGGAAAAGGTATATAGATCAATCATGATTATTTTATAGGAACTCTCAATTGGGTGATGGACTTTATTTCTGGATTTTAGGGAGTAGGGAGTAGGGAGTAGGGAGTAGTGGTAATAAATTAAATTTACCTGATAAGTATGCTCAACAGTATGAGCAACGCGCTGATCTAAATTCCTCCCTGAATTTCTCCCTGATTTTATCTAAGTGCGTGCCACAATTTTTGACTCTATAAAGGTAATTTGTAATGGGCAATTAGCTATTACAAATAAAGTTTTCCCGATTACCCATTACCGATTACCCATTATCCGAGAATCGTTATCACATCCTTAAACATAAATGAGATTAGTTAGGGCATTAATTTTGTCAACTAGAGTCGGTTTACGCACAAGACCTTCCAACCGCTCAACTACTTTACCTTGGTTGAATAAAAATAGGGAAGGAATTGCTTCAATGTGATAGTGGCTGGCTAGTTGTTCGTAGTCATCAACATTTAATTTGCCTACTTTGACAACCCCATCAAATTCTGTGGCTAATTCAGTGACGATTGGATTCATTACCCGACAAGGTCCACACCATGGTGCCCAAAAATCTACTATGACTGGAATGGAACTGTTGAGGATTTCGGTTTCAAAGTTATCGTCATTTAGGGTAATATATTTGGCTGTTTCTGACATAGTTTAATTCCTCCTAAACTAGGAATGATTGTTGAGTGTTGACTGACAGTTATCAGCTATCAGCGCGTCGCGTATCAGCTTAAGCGCTACGCCCACGCTACTTGAGGTGCTATCAGCTATCAGCTTAAGCGCTACGCCCACGCTACTTGAGGTGCTATCAGCTATCAGCTATGAGTCATTGACCGTAGGCCAGGCTAATTGAGGTGCTACTTGAGGTGCTAATGCGCTACGCCCACGCTACTTGAGGTGCTTTTGAATAAAACAGGTAAGCATTGGTTTAATCTGAGTTACTTGAGCTTTTAGCTGACGGCTGACGGCTGACGGCTTAATGCTTACGATTTTTATTGAGCTACTTATACCGCTACAGCCAGGGTTTGTAATGCGCTGACAATCTCTTCTGGGTCAAGTCGCTTGGTGTAATCTAGGTCAACTAAGGCATGGGTGATGGTTCCATCGGGATTAATTACATAGGTGGCGGCAATGGGTAATTCAAAGGTTTCATCACCGTTGTGGGCAGGTAAATCAATGCCAAAGTTTTGGTAAACTGGTCGGAGTTCTTCTGGTACGGTAAAGACTAGACCAAACTCTTTGGCAATCTTATTCCCAACATCGCTTAGTACTTCAAAGGTTAGGTGGTTTTTCTCTGTAGTGGACAGGGAATTATCGGGAGTTTGAGGGGAAATAGCGACTAGGGTTGCACCTAATTTCTGAATTTCTGGTAAGAATTGCTGCAATGCTCGTAATTCTAAGTTGCAGTAAGGACACCACTGACCCCGGTAGAAGGAAATTACTACGGCTCCGGTGGCTAGTAGGTCTTGCAATTCTACCAGTTTACCTACAGCATTAGGCAGGGTAAAGTTAGGGGATTTGTCGCCAACATTGAGGCTATTGTCTACAATGCCAGAATTAGCGAGGTCTTCTCCTGCTTTTGCCATGATGAGTTTGGCTTCTTCTGGTTGCTGAGCGCGAAGCTGGGTATTTAGGTTAATCAAGTCTTGGCTTAAGGTCATGATTTACTCCTAGTTAGGTTATATTTGAACAATCGTTCCAATTAAGAGCAAAAAAAATTACTCTGTCAATTTACTGTCTCAATTTACTCTGTCAATCGAGAACGGAAAGTATGACCTTGACAATAGCTCTTAGGGTTTCTGGGTCTGGGTTGACTTTGGAGATAACCCGCAACCCTTGTATACTACTGGTGAAATATTGGGCTAATGCCTGAAGGTCATGGTTGGTTGTGATTTCCCCTTGCTCCCTTGCTGTGGATAAGGCTTTTTTAAAGGCGTTTTCCACTGAGCGCAGATTAGCAGCAATCCGGGATTTAGTCTGTGGATCGTGGGGACACAGTTCAACAGCGGTGTTGGTGAGCAAGCAGCCTCGATGGTCTTTATCGTCTACAGCCCCTTCGATGAGGTTGTAGAAAAAGTCGATAATGGCTTGCTTTGAGGCTGTGGGTGCTTCTAGGGATGCGATCGCATTTTTTACACAGGTATCATTGTAATGAGCGATCGCAGCCATGAATAGGGAACGTTTGTCACCAAAGGTGTCGTATAGACTGCCTCGGTTAATCCCCATGCTTTTGACCAAGTCCTGCATTGAGGTTCCTTCATAGCCATAAAGCCAAAAGGTTTCCATGGCTTTTTCTAGAACATCTTCTGGGTCAAAGGTTTTGTGCCTTGCCATCACCTTTGCTTAACTCGTATCTTTACTATAACAATTCTGGAACGATTGGTCAAGTAATCCAGTTGCTTCGCTGACACTGCTGGGATTTGCAGTAACTATAAGTATGTCATAAATAAATGTAATAATTTGGATGTCAGTGCAGGAGTGGACTATTGAATAACGCAGGTCTCCCGGGCGAACCAGCAAACCTTTCAGAGGTAACAGAGGTAACAGTAGATGATATTCCCGAGGCAGTAAGGGATAGACAAGATATAAAACCCCGGTCTCGTTGGCAGGTCACCTTACTAATTATTGGACTATTAGCAATAGGAGGAATCGCCTTTAGCCTGATTCCAATGGAACCAACTCCTGAAGCTCAGTCCAATCTTACCCCGTCGGGTAAAGCAACATCGACTCAAAGTCAGACAGAAGCTAGTTCACAGGGGAATAATGCTGATAACATTCTGGGACACTTACCCTACTCTGAAGTGCTAAGCTCACAACTGCAACCAATTACCCGTGATGGTCGGATTAAATTGGAGGCTGCTGCAGCTCGGAAATACAAAGCAATGGCAGCAGCAGCAAGAAGACAGGGGGTAATCCTAGTGCCAATTTCGGGTTTCCGTTCTGTGGACCAGCAAAAGTACCTGTTTTTTCAAGTAAAGGAACAGCGAGGACAGGTAGCTAGTAAACGGGCTGAAGTAAGTGCTCCCCCTGGCTACAGTGAGCATCACACTGGTTATGCGATCGATATTGGGGATGCCATGGCACCAGCTACCAACCTGAATCCTGAGTTTGAGAATACGGCAGCTTTTAAGTGGTTGGAAAAGAATGCGGCTTTCTACAGCTTTGAGTTGTCTTTTCCTAGAGACAATCCCCAAGGAATTAGTTATGAGCCTTGGCACTGGAGGTTTGTGGG
>NZ_JAAHIE010001329.1:0-1207 GCF_010671945.1 Moorena sp. SIO4E2 | reverse complement strand
TAGCAAACCTGATCGCTTTGTCAAGATTTCTGCCAGAGAAGATCGATGTGATCTACCATCCGCAACTTGGAACACACTCTTAAGTAATACTTATTTACAGAATTGGAAAGGAATAATTCTGAACAAAGGTGTCACCGAAATAGGAATTTACCCTATGCTTTTATGGGAACTTAAACCCCAAACCATAATTGAAATTGGTGCTCTCAATGGTGGTAGTGCTGTTTGGCTAGCAGATAACTTAGAACTTTTTGGGATTCAAGGTTCGGTTTATTCTATCGATATCGATTTATCTCTTCTAGATCAAAAAGCTAGAGATTATCGAAAAGTAAATTTTATTGAAGGAGATTGTCATAATTTGAGTGCTGTTTTACCAAAAACAATGCTCAATCAACTTCCTCATCCTTGGTTAGTTATAGAAGATGCCCATGTCAATGTTTTGGGAGTAGTGGAGTATTTTCACAATAATGGTCTAACCAGTGGAGACTATTTAATTGTAGAAGATACTAACAAATCTATCTGGGATTATGGGAGCGAGAATTGGGAGGATCAAGAAGAATATGAAAAAGGAAGGCAAAAAATGTCTAATTTAAGAAGTTGGTTGCTTGACCATGAAGATGAGTATTTGATTGATACTTACTATCAGGATATGTACGGTTACAATGGATCGAAAAATTGGAATTCCATTCTTATAAAAGTCTGATGCTGCACTAGAAAAGTTAAACTTGATAGGCGATCGCTAATTGCATCAGGTCCAAATCCCTTGAAAATCACATTGGTGCTATTTGGTATTTTGTCCATCCCACATTCCGCACTTCGTTTTGTAGTACAAAAGGTGACAGAGCGGAGGGTCTTCCTGTCTAAGTATAAATACGGATGGAACAATCCCAGAAAAAGTCAAATCATCGACTTGTGGTCTATCCAGAGTTGGTATCTAAAAACTGTGTTAAATTCAGATGAAATCATCATAAAAAATATAGATCATCTTGGATTACAAGGGTCGATTATCAGAGTGGGAGAGTTTGAGAGGGAAAAGAATACCCCGTCCTCAAAGGTCGGGGTATTCTTTTCCCTCTCAAATAGTGTTAATATAAAAAGTAAGGGTCTCAAAAAAAACTGGGTATTGACCCTACTCAGCTACCCTGGCCATAGGCCACGCTACGCGAACGGTGCGCGGGAAAGTTACGCCCATGGAGATAACAACCAACGT
>NZ_JAAHIE010001328.1:0-1210 GCF_010671945.1 Moorena sp. SIO4E2 | reverse complement strand
TATATTCAAAGATGTCCCAGATATCGATGGGGATAAGCTTTTCAATATCACTACCTTTACCATCCGCCTCGGTAAATTGGCGGTATTTAATATAGCACGGGGGGTGATTACTGCTTGCTATCTCGCCATGGTGCTAGCTAGTGTGCTGCTCCTCGGTTCAGTAAATATCCTCTTCTTGGTAGGAACCCATCTGGTAGCATTAGCAGTAATGTGGTGGCGCTCTTACCAGGTAGACTTGGAGGATAAAAATGCGATCGCTAGTTTTTATCAGTTTATCTGGAAACTCTTTTTCCTGGAATATTTGATTTTCCCAGCGGCTTGTCTTTTTAGACTATAGGGTTTCTCAATCAATCGAATCAACAGCCCGTCAGCCGTCAGCCGTCAGCCGTCAGCTTATTTTATTCAAAAGCACCTCTGCATCAAGACAGCGTGCCCGTAGTGCATAAGCTGATAGCTGATAGCACCTCAAGTAGCGTGCGCGTAGCGCTTAAGCTGACCGCTGATAGCTGACCGCTGATAGCTGATAGCTGATAGCTGATAGCTGATAGCTGAATACTTACAAAAAAATAGCCGTAGAAATACTATCCACGGCTATTTAAACTCCACAATAAGTCCGTTGAAATTGTTATATAGCAGTCGCCAGCGATGCAGAGGTGCGACCCGTGGCGAATTTAATTCGCCAACGGAAAGCGCACCATTACGGTCTTGGGGGTTTCCCCCATGAGCGACTGCATCAAGACAGGGCAGTTAGGACATTACAAAAGTCTCAAAGCTAAGTAAGCGCAAGAGTTTTACTTTTGACTTCTGACTTCTGACTTCTGACTTCTGCTATGTCACTCAGTTACTAAACCTAACCTGATGTGATCCTATTTAAGCAGACCGGAACCTTTGACTGGGGGGAAAACCCCCCAGAAATTCAAGGTGTTATGGCAACAACCAATACTTGTTTAGTGTAGTTATCACTTCGCCTGGAACCTCAGTCGGCTCCAGAGGAGTCCATTCGCAAATCTCCGCATACCCTAGGGCATACATGGTTTGCATACTATAAATTACTGCTTCCCGAGACCCTTTCAAAGTGTGCTTAGCAGGTTGTTTTTTGAAGTTTTTAGTAAATCCTTGTCGCATAAGTTAATAATTGAACTCATTGTGGTCATTTAATGATTATTGTAATGATTATAATTATAATTGTCAAGGGTTTAAAAAACTTTTT
>NZ_JAAHIE010001327.1:0-1211 GCF_010671945.1 Moorena sp. SIO4E2 | reverse complement strand
TGAAGCAGGCGCTTGGTGAAATAATTATCTTTATTGATAGTGATTTAGTAGTTACTGAGCATTTCCTCCAGTCTCATGCTGATGCTTTGGTACAGGCACAGCAGCGTCTGGGATGCGATCGCTTATTCACTTACGGTTGGGTGATCAATACCTGTAATTTCGACGACCCTACCAGCGAACCCTATAAAATTACTGATTTCTCTGCTGCCTATTTTGCGACGGGGAATGTTGCGATCGCACGAAAATGGCTCTTAGAAGCTGGACTCTTTGATACTCTCTTCCAACTCTATGGCTGGGAAGACTTAGAACTAGGTGTCCGACTCAAACAGCTGGGCTTAAAACTGATTAAATGTCCCGAAGCGGTAGGTTATCATTGGCATCCTCCCTTTAGCCTCGACCAAATTCCCCGGATGATTGACCGGGAAATTCAACGGGGGCGTATGGGTGTGTTATTTTACCGGAAGCACCCTACCTGGGAAGTCAGGATGATGATTCAGATGACCTGGCTACACCGATTACTCTGGGGGATTCTGTCTTTAGGTGGACGACTCAACGAACGCACCATGGCTCCCTTTTTACAATGGCTAATTGACCGAGGTAAATCCCAGCTAGCTTTAGAAATTGCCCGAATTTTCCTTAACTGGTATAACGTCCAAGGTGTTTATGCTGCTGAGCGGGATATGGAAGGTTGAAGGTTTAAGGTTGAAGGTTAGATGTTGAAGGTTGAAGGTTTAAATTTTAATGTTAAAAGTTGAAGGTTGAACGCGATCGCGTGGCCTTTTGGCCAAGGTTGAAAGTCAAGAAAATAGTTAAGCTGATTTGCATTTAAATTCGTTATTTCCCGTTCCCTGTTCCCTGTTCCCTGTTCCCTGTTCCCTGTTCCCTCTTCCCTGTTCCCTAAAATATTTAGTGATTACTGGAAAGAGAAAGCTGCGATCGCTAAACAACCCCATCCCAAGATCAACGCTGCACCACCTAATGGTGCGATCGCTCCTAGCCACTTGATCCCGGTTAAACTCAGGGCGTACAAACTGCCAGAAAAAATTGCAATTCCAGCGATAAAAGCTGAGCCAGCTACGGTAAGGGAGGTTTGTGCTACTTCTGCACGGCTCAACAACAAGGCTACCAACATTAGCGCTAGAGCATGGTACATTTGATAGCGAGCACCAGTCTGAAAAATTTCCAATGCTCGTTCGGTCAGTTTCTCTTTA
>NZ_JAAHIE010001326.1:0-1214 GCF_010671945.1 Moorena sp. SIO4E2 | reverse complement strand
AATTGAATGGTTGTTGCAAGAGTATCCTCACTTGGGTACTAACCCTGAGTTTTGCAAAGCTAAACTAGAGTGTCTAAGGTCTCGCTATGGCTGGAAAAAAATTAACCAGTGGTATGGAATGATTGATAGGGGTCAAGGTGATGCTTTGGTAGGAGATTTGCTTGAAACTCATTATGATCCAGCTTACCGCCGCTCGATTAGTAAGTGTTATGGAAATGTAGTATCAACCTTACCGATTGTGGATTTATCAGATCAGAGTGTTCATAATTTTGTCAAAAGTTTGGTGTCTTTGACGGAATTATGCTGTTGAATTATTTTACCCACTACCATAAATTATTACACAATTGGGCAACGCCAAATTATGACTCATGCAACACTTCTGCCCGTTCCCAGTCCTCTGGCACCCCATAGGTTTGATACCTTTGGCAGCGTTTGACATAGAGCATCGCTGCTTTATCCTGGGGATTGGTTTGTAAAACTGACTGAAATATCTGTTCAGCTTGGGCGAAGGCTTGCCGATGGTAGAGAAAAGCAGCTTGTTCAAAGTTACTCTTAGTTTGTCTCTTTAACTGCTTCAGTTGTGGCTGATCTTGATCAAATAGCTCAAATACTGCCACCGGTTGATTTTTTCCCTTAACTTTGACTCGATCCAAAAACCTATAACTGTACTTTTGAAACTCATTCAGGTTATAGAGGGTTTGTTGGCTAATCATAATCCCTGCACCATAAAGTTTGGTTAATCCTTCCAAGCGGGAAGCAAGATTCACTGCATCAGAAATCACCGTACTTTCCATCCGCTTTTGTTCACCGATGGTTCCTAGCATTAAGCTACCTGTATGTAAACCAATACCGATAGTAATCGGAAGATATCCACTCTTGCACCGATGCTGGTTGTAGAGTGCAACTGTTTGTTGCATCTCAAGTGCACCTTGAACCCCATCATCCGCTGATTCAGGAAAAAGTGCCATAACTCCATCTCCAATGTACTTATCAATAAAGCCATTGTGAGCGCGAATTGCTGGACTAACTCGACTCAGATAGCTATTAATAAAATTAAAATTTTCTTGAGGAGATAACTGTTCTGATACTAAATCCGGTTTATAAAAGCTTATAAAAGTTAGTCATAAGTTAACCAATGATAATTAGTTAAATTTTTAATCTCTGAGGTCATGCTTTGGAGTAGCTGACAACGAGTTACTAAACGTTCTTCAATT
>NZ_JAAHIE010001325.1:0-1216 GCF_010671945.1 Moorena sp. SIO4E2 | reverse complement strand
CTCGATCCCACGGAAAAGGGGAGTGTTAATCTTCCTCAAATGATAGTAGAGCTTATTTTGGTAACAAGATGCTGTTCCCAACCAAGTATTCTCATCTATCTTCTCTAACATACGGCTAAAGAGAGTCCATTCATTCAAATTTTCCAAGCGACAAAGATACTCAAAAGCCGTATCCAATGATGTCGCAATATAAGTAGATATGGGAAAGGTGTTTTTTTCCATAATTAAACTCCTAATTAAAACTTAAAACCTTGAACACCCTGCGAATTTAAACTTTGATTACGAGAACCAGAAGGTGCCAAGCAAGTTGGATCAATAACGACATCAACAACGAAAGGAAGAGAAGAACTCATTGCTTTCTCCAATGCTACTTTAATATTGGCTTCTTGTTCAACACGAATGCTGTCAGCTCCCATAGAACGAGCCATTAAAGCAAAGTCTGTAGGGGGTATTTCTACATCCATGTCCATTATTCCTAGGAACTTTGCTCCTTGGTCAACCATATTGTAGCGTCCGTCATTGAGTACAATCCAAACCGCTGGAATATTGTAACGAACGGCTGTACTAACTTCATTGTTCATCAACATTGCACCATCCCCAACAATAGCAACGGATTTATTTTGTAATGCCAATGCTGCTCCCAAAACTCCTGTAGTCCCATGACCCATTGAGCCAAATCCGGTGCTAACTCGATAACGACCCGGTTGGGAAAAGCGTAAAATATGGGTTCCCCAAGCAAAGGAATTACCAGCTTCGGTCATTACTATTGCTTGACTTCCTTCCACAATTACCTGCTGAATTATTTCCATGAGAACCTCAGGTCGCACGGGACTGTTGACATTTGGTTCAAGGATATTCTGTTTAGGATTAGGTAGGGTAATTGTTTTTTCTTTATTTGAATGTTGGGGAATGTACTTCAACAGAGTCTTGACAAATGTCCTGATGTCAGACTGTATTGCTAATGTTTCCACATCAGGATAAGCAGTTCCTGGCACATCAGGGTTGATATCAACATGTATAAATCCTTTTGAGGGTATTAACATTGGATTCCAGAACGAGGTAAACTCACCTAACCGCGTTCCTAAAACAAGTGTTCGCAAAGGACATTGTTGTTTCAGATAATCAAAAACAGAATCATGCCCACCAAAGCCAGTGACACCAACAAATTGAGAATGATTTTCTGGAAATATGCCTTTACCACGAGGAGAAGACATGA
>NZ_JAAHIE010001324.1:0-1216 GCF_010671945.1 Moorena sp. SIO4E2 | reverse complement strand
TGAAGGACAATTCTGGTTACTGATCGATGGGGTAAACGAACTACCCTCAGAAGCAGCACGCCTAGATTTGACTCAGTTTCGGCAGGATTACCAGAAAACTACTCCCATGATTTTCACCACTAGGGATTTAGGAGTTGGTGGTGACTTGGGGATTCAGAAGAAGTTGCAAATGCAACCCTTGAGTGCAGCCCAAATGTCGGAGTTTGTCCGCAAGTATTTGCCACAACAGGGGGAGCAGATGCTCCAGCAGTTGGGCGATCGCTTACGGGAATTTGGGCAAACTCCCCTACTATTGATGATGCTATGTGACCTGTTTAAGTCTAGAGGTAAGATACCGTCTAATCTGGGTTTAGTGTTTCGCTTCTTTACCCAGTCTTATTCTAAGCAAATCAAGCAAGATGTTAAGGTTTCCGATCATAAATCAAGAAAATTTTGGCCTGAGCTACTGCAACAGTTAGGGTTTGAGATGACAAAAGGGGATAACCCTGATAAACCCGAGGAGATCAGCGTTGCTATTACCAAGACCAAAGCCGAGGAAAATTTAACTAACTATCTACGTCATAAAGCTGTTGTCAATCCTAATGTTTGCGCCAAGAATTGGCTTGATGACTTGCTAAACCATCACTTGATTCAAAAATCAGGAGACTTGATTGAGTTTCGACACCAACTGATCCAAGAATACTATACAGCCGAATATTTATTGAAGCAATTACCAAACCTTAGTGATCAGGACTTGCAACAGAAGTATCTCAATTATTTAAAATGGACAGAACCTCTGGTGCTGATGCTGCAATTGCTAGACAATCAAAAGCAAGCAAAGCGGTTGGTAAGCTTAGGGTTAGAAGTGGATTGGCAACTGGGAGCCAGGTTAGCAGGAGCAGTAAAACCGGAGTTTCAGGAAGATACTGTCGAGTTGGTGACTAGGTTAAATGTTCCGAAGTTAATTAAGGTTGAGCTGTTGGGAATAACTGCATCAGACAGAGCGATACCTGAGCTAAGTAAATGCCTGGATGATGACCACTCTTATTTGCGTAGGAGTACGGCATTTTCTCTGGGAAAAATTGGAACAGAAGCCACGATTGAGCCGTTAGTTAAATGCCTGAATAATCCTGACTCACATCTCGGGATTATAGCGGTATATGCTCTGGAAAAAATTGGGTCAGAAGCCACGATTGAGCCGTTAATTAAATGCTGGTCTTGAAGGCACAGTTGAATG
>NZ_JAAHIE010001323.1:0-1216 GCF_010671945.1 Moorena sp. SIO4E2 | reverse complement strand
CATTGCGACTGATGTTTTCTAGTCTTCGTCTTTGTTCGATTGTCAGCAGCACTTTATCTCTACGACCTCTTCCCATTTTTTTGACCTCAAATAATCATCCTTCTATTCCACTATTTTAGCTGTGCCACGCCAGTAGGGTGCGTTAATGAAATGTAACGCACCATCGGGAGTAGGGTGCGTTAATGAAATGTAACGCACCATTGGTATGTTAATTTTCGGTGCGTTACGCTTACGCTAACGCACCCTACTCATACCAAATCCCTTGTGGTTTTTCTTTCCTGGTATCCCTTGCCCAATCGGTTGGATAAATGCCCTGAGCGATAAAGCGATGGATACTTGAATACTGCCAATCTTGGGGATTTTTGCACAATCGATGATGCACAGGATTATGATGAATATAATCACAATGTAGAGCAAAATCCCGTTCATCCCTGATTAAATGCTCCCAAAAACGGCGTTGCCAAAGATTGCTTTCTCTTCGCTTTTGTCGTGAGGTATAAACCGCTCGATTAATTCCTAATTCTTGTCCATAATGTTTGGTAACATAGGTTTTAATCAATCGCAATCTCACCGAAAAATCCGGATCATCAGGGGGTAAAGTCCATAAACAATGAAAATGGTCTGGTAATAAAACAAACGCATCAATGGAAAAAGGATATTTTTGCCTTACTTTTTCCATAGCTTCTCTGAGAGCTTTTCTAGCTATATCACTACAAAGCCAAGGATGTCTTTGATAGGTGACTTGTGTGATAAAGTAGCTTCCCCCAGAAACACGAGGTCTTCTATAATTAGGCATTAGCTTAGTTGTAGGGTGCGTTAATGAAATGTAACGCACCATTGTGATGTTAATTTTATTAGTTGTAGGGTGCGTTAATGAAATGTAACGCACCATCGGGATGTTAATTTTATTAGTTGTAGGGTGCGTTAATGAAATGTAACGCACCATCGGGAGTAGGGTGCGTTAATGAAATGTAACGCACCATTGTGATGTTAATTTTATTAGTTGTAGGGTGCGTTAATGAAATGTAACGCACCGTTGTGATGTTAATTTTCGGTGCGTTACGCTTACGCTAACACACCCTACTGGCGTGGCACAGCTAAAATAGTGGAATAGAAGGATGATTATTTGAGGTCAAAAAAATGGGAAGAGGTCGTAGAGATAAAGTGCTGCTGACAATCGAACAAAGACGAAGACTAGAAAACATCAGTCGCAATG
>NZ_JAAHIE010001322.1:0-1218 GCF_010671945.1 Moorena sp. SIO4E2 | reverse complement strand
TCTACTCCTAATAAAATTAACATACAAATGGTGCGTTACATTTCATTAACGCACCCTACTCCTAATAAAATTAACATACAAATGGTGCGTTACATTTCATTAACGCACCCTACTACCGATGGTGCGTTACATTTCATTAACGCACCCTACTCCTAATAAAATTAACATACAAATGGTGCGTTACATTTCATTAACGCACCCTACAAGTAAGCTAATGCCTAATTATAGAAGACCTCGTGTTTCTGGGGGAAGCTACTTTATCACACAAGTCACCTATCAAAGACATCCTTGGCTTTGTAGTGATATAGCTAGAAAAGCTCTTAGAGAAGCCATGGAAAAAGTAAGGCAAAAATATACTTTTTCCATTAATGCTTTTGTTTTGTTACCAGACCATTTTCATTGTTTATGGACTTTACCCCCTGATGATCCGGATTTTTCAGTGAGATTGCGATTGATTAAAACCTATGTTACCAAACATTATGGACAAGAATTAGGAATTAATCGAGTGGTTTCTCCCTCACGACAAAAGCGAAGAGAGAGCAATCTTTGGCAACGCCGTTTTTGGGAGCATTTAATCAGGGATGAACGGGATTTTGCTCTACATTGTGATTATATTCATAATAATCCTGTGCATCATGGATTGTGCAAAAATCCCCAAGATTGGCAGTATTCTAGTATTCATCGTTTTATCGCTCAGGGGATTTATCCAACCGATTGGCGAAGGGATACCAGGAAAGAAAAACCACAAGGGATTTGGTATGAATAGTCGGTTTGGGTGGTAGGGTGTGTTAGCGTAAGCGTAACGCACCAAAAATTAACATACCAATGGTGCGTTACATTTCATTAACGCACCCTACAACACGGTGCGTTACATTTCATTAACGCACCCTACAACACGGTGCGTTACATTTCATTAACGCACCCTACAACACGGTGCGTTACATTTCATTAACGCACCCTACTCCCTTTAAAACATGACTAAAATAGCCGAAGATTTAGGTCGCATCTTTGAAGTTGGATTTAATATTGGCATTCTAGCTGACATTGAGCAAAACAAGATTAAGCACAATTTTGGTAATTTATATTGTCAGGATTTGCAGCAACTGAAGTTTCGTAATATGCTCCAGCGGATTGTGGATAAGCTGATCAGTCCTTTGGAAAGAGAGATGGCTGAAAAATGGAGTACGTTTTTCCTTCAGAAAGGCTTCTTATCTGGTT
>NZ_JAAHIE010001321.1:0-1218 GCF_010671945.1 Moorena sp. SIO4E2 | reverse complement strand
TTACTTTCCAGATCCAGTAGGGAACTCCATTCAGTGGCTCGCTGCCGATGGAACCATACTTAAAATGGTCATTAATATCTGCATATCTAACTGGGGAGTTGGATATCAACGGCCAAGCTATCACTAGGGTGATGACCAGTACAACTCCAATAATAAGAAGCCAAAACCGCTTTAAGCTTTTGAAAACACCCTTGAGTAGGGTTGGGTTTTCTGATTCACTCATCAATTTCTTACCTGTGATCTATAAATATAGTGCGTCAGTTTAAATATAGTGCGTAAGTGTTCAGTCCTGAATAGATCAGGACTTACCCTTGTATCGAAAAATTAACGCCATTTGTAGGGGTACACAGCCGTGCCCCCTCAACCTAGGGCTTGCTGAATAAGTCTACAAAGCGACTCTAGAGGCTACACAGCTTTAAAAATCTGAGTTTCACCGCTTGGTTCCCCAAGAAAACCCAGGGATTTCCCACAAAAGTGCAAGGTTTTTGAGCGACAAGATCCCAAAACCTTGCACTTGTTTGGTTAAAAAAGGCTTGAAAGCCTTGTCGGGTATGCCTTCTGCCTTGATGCAGCAAGCCCTATCTACCGTAATATCCTAACTCCTATAGAAACAAGCGTTCGAGGAAAGCGATCGCATTCTCTATGGCATTTTCTATAGATGTAAAGAAACAGAAATGTTTCTTAGAAGAGGTTTTTACTCTTCGTTGTTGACAAAGATAATTAAGAATTAGGAGAATGGCGGTGGATCAAATACAGTCATCACCTGTTCAATCATTTTGTCGTGGTCATCATTGTATCGGCGCACATCGTAGCAGCCTAGGGGGTTTTGTAGGGCATTGATCAAGCACCTGTTGCAGTAGGTGCAGGGTCGGTCTGGCAGGTCTTTTCCTTGCTGAAACTGCTGGACTAGGTCATTATTGGCAACCAGAGGACGGGCGATACTAACTGCATCACAGAATCCTTCACTAATCGCCTCACGGATGTAGGATGCTTGCTGAAAACCTCCCGTGCAGATGACTGGGATATTCACATGCTTTTTGATTTCCCGAGCATCACTGATGCTAATACCTTGGTATTTATCTAGGAGTTCTTGCATGGTTTGACTTGATACAAACTCCCGGAAGGAGTCGTCCAAGGCTTTATCCTGTACATCTTTGCCGATTATCGGCTGAGTCGAACCCTTTCTGTAAACTCGGTTCCACAAGAACAAGAAGATGG
>NZ_JAAHIE010001320.1:0-1219 GCF_010671945.1 Moorena sp. SIO4E2 | reverse complement strand
TTTGGGAAAACGTCTTAGGAATCAAATCTATCAGTGTTACAGATAACTTCTATGACCTAGGAGGAGACTCTCTCCTAGCCGTGCGCCTGTTTGCTGAGATTGAGAAGGTTTTCCAGAAAAAACTGCCCTTAGCTTCTCTGCTGATGGCTCCAACTGTAGCCCAATTAGTCAACCAGCTGCGCCAAGACCAAGGAGCAGCACCTTGGTCCTCAGTAGTATCAATTCAGCCCAATGGTTCCAAACCGCCTCTATTCTGTATTCATGGAGCCGGTGGTAATGTTCTCAGTTTTCGGGATTTGGCACATTATTTGGGTTCCGAGCAACCGTTTTATGGACTCCAATCATTGGGTCTCGATGGCAAACAGACTCCCCTGACCACAGTTGAAGATATGGCTCGCTGCTACCTCCAGGAAATACGTAGTATTCAGCCCAAGGGTCCCTATTTTCTGTCAGGATACTGCTTTGGAGGTAAAATTGCTCTGGAGATTGCTCAGCTGCTCCGCTTAGACGGTGATACAGTGGCTTTGCTAGCTCTGCTTGAACCTAGCCCTGTTCACTTCTCCACAAGTGAAAACCAAGTTCCCTATCAACGTAGCTATAGTGACCGATTAAAGGGACTGTTTCACCGATTGATTCATAGAGGTTTTCAAGACGTATTCAAGCAGCAATTCCTAAAGGTTGTTTCTAAATTATATCAGTCCTTTGGGATTTCCTTACCGCAATCTCTCCAAATCATCAAAGTCCAAGAAGCTAACACCTTCGCTTCAAAAAATTATGTGGCCAAACGCTACTATCCAAACCCAGTAACAATGTTCTTGACCAGTGAGCGGATTGCCCAGTCTCCAGAACTCCAAAAAGGCTGGATAGAGTTAGTTACTGGAAACCTGGAAATCCAGGAAATCTCTGGTAAGCACTTAGATGATCAACCAGGGAGTTTTCTCAAAGACCCCCATGTAGAGCTACTTGCTGAAAAAATCAAGGCTTGCATAGATCAGGTAATTGTTAGGTAATTGTTAATTTAAACCTAAGCATTCAGCCGTCAGCTGTCAGCCGTCAGCTTTGTGGCACAGGCTTCTAGCCTGTGACTTCACCCTGGGGGGGCGACGATAGCGATTGAAACGATTGATACGTCAAGAGTGTAACGATCTGTGGTAGAAAAAGATAGGTCTTTCATTGTCAATAAGACCTATCTGTTGAAAATGTTACCCTTATTATATCA
>NZ_JAAHIE010000132.1:0-15506 GCF_010671945.1 Moorena sp. SIO4E2 | reverse complement strand
TGCGGTGCGACCCAAGGGCGATTTACTCGCCCTAGGAGGCGCGCACCGGAAGGGACGCAAGAAAGTCTTGTTCCCCCACCGGTGCGCTTTCCGTCGGCGAATTAAATTCGCCACGGGTCGCACCGCAAAATTGGGGGGCTAGGGGGGCAAAACCATACCCAGAATCAGCAACGCCAGAATTTTCACCTCAACCAAGTAAAAAATACTGTATTAATGCTTACTTAATTCAGCTAGATAATCCTTAACTAACACTTCGATTAGCATTGGATCTAAATTGCTATGGTGAAATTTGATAGCTAAAGGCACCGTTAGTCTTTGCTGATTATTGTCGTAGGTTCGCTTTCCAAAGTAGAAAAAACTCTGGGTATTTCCACGACCTGTCTGCATAGAAAAACTTAAAAAATCCAAGCCAGGAAGATTACCAACAAATTGACCTAGTTGGTAAGCATAGTATCTATCATTATTATTGGGCAATATAGGATTAGCGAAAATACTGTCTTTGCTATTTCTGTATAGTTGATAAAATTCAAGCCATCCTAATTTTGTGGCATTATTAATGATCATTTCTGCAAATCGAACTTCGCCTCCCACTGCTGTCGGACAAAATAATGGTGGATTATTAATTTGATACCATTTATGGTTAATAAATCTCCACCAGAAAGGAGGATGTTCTTTCAGGGCTTTAAGTAATTTCCAGATTAAGAAACACGTAAAGGTTGAATAGTCATTTTTGAAATTATCGTTATAATTAGTTTCCGCATCGGTTAAGTCTAATCTTAAGGTAATATCTAAATAAGGATTTATTACCTTTGTTTCGTCAATAAAAAAGTCTAGTGCCCAGCCGACATAACTATTTTTGTATTGATCAGTATCTAAGGGTATAGCGTCGTATTTGTCTAAATAGTAATTTAAATCGTCCATGATTTAAGTATTAGTTAAGGCTAATAGTATTTTAGCTAAGCATTCAGCCGTCAGCCGTCAGCTGTCAGCCGTCAGCTTATTGTATTCAAAAGCACCGATTGCGCGTAGCTGTTCGCGTAGCGTGTGCGTAGCACATAAGCTAATCACTGATAGCTGATAGCTGATAGCTGATAGCTGATAGCTGATAGCTGATAGCTGATAGCTGATAGCTGATAACTGATAGCTGACCGCTGACCGCTGATAGCTTCCAAAAAAATAGCCGTAGAAATACTATCCACGGCTATTTCAACTCCACAATAAGTCAGTTGAAATTGTGATATCACTAAGTTCCCAAATCTAACCCGATGTGATGATTTGATTGGCCAAAGGTCACGCAAGGGGGGGAAATCCCCCCAGAAATTTAAAGTGTTATGGCAACAGCCAATACTTAGTTATGGTAGTCATCACTTCCCCGGGAACATCAGTTGGTTCCAGAGGGGTCCATTCAGCAATCGACCCATAGCCTAGGGAATATAGCATCTGCATACTATAAATGACGGCTTCACGAGAACCTTTCAGGACGTGCTTAGCGGGTTGTTTTTTGAAATTTTGGGAAAATTTTTTGGACATCACTAAAAAACTGAACTCATTGTGATTATAGTGATTATTGTAATGATTATAATTTAGTTTGTCAAGGGTTTTATAAAAGTTTTTTTGGGGAGTTTTAGGGGTAATTAAGAATTAAGAATTAAGAATGTAGAATTAAGAATTGAGAATTAAGAATTGAGAATTAAGAATTGAGAATTAAGAATTGAGAATTAAGAATTGAGAATTAAGAATTGAGAATTAAGAATTGAGAATTAAGAATTGAGAATTAAGAATTGAGAATTGAGAATTGAGAATTGAGAATTGAGAATTGAGAATTGAGAATTGAGAATTGAGAATTGAGAATTGAGAATTGAGAATTGAGAATTGAGAATTAAGAATTGAGAATTCAGAATTCAGAATTAAGAATGTATAATTTAGGACGTTGCTGAATTGAAGTATGAATGCGCAATCATCTGATTGTGGTCAAGACCCCTAAATTCCCATCTTTAAAAAAGCTAAGCATCCGCTAATTCCCCCCAAGCGAGCAATCCCTCGCTTGGGGGGCTAGGGGGGCGGGGGACCCAAGAAAGTCTTGTTCCCCCCAAGCGAGCAATCCCTCGCTTGGGGGGCTAGGGGGGCTCAATCATACCCATAATCAGCAACGCCGAATTTAGGATTCTGCATTCTTAATTCTTCATTCTACATTCTTAATTCTTCATTCTTAATTCAACAATTGCTTACCAAATCCCCTGCTGTGTATTGGTAGACTCTGAAGAGATACACTGGTTTAATTGTTCACGTAATGTATCATGATCTAAATCTTGACCAATCAGCACTAATTGATTTTTTGGTTCACCTTTCCACTCATCATCTTCAATAGAGAAACGCTTACCACTGAGGTGGAAGATGTGACGCTGAGGACTTTGATCAAACCAGAGAATTCCCTTAGCGCGGAACACATTAGAGGATAACTTATTGTCTAGGAAATCCTGAAACTTCCGAAGCCCTAGGGGCTTGTCACTCTCGAAAGAAAGGGAAGTGAATCCGTCAATTTCTAGGTGATCGGAGTGATAGTGATGAGCGTGATCATGGTCATGATGGTCATGGTGGTGATGATCATGGTCATGGTGATCATGGTGGTGATGATCATGGTGATCATGGTCATGATGGTCATGATGGTCATGATCATGGTGGTGATGATCATGATCTGATGTTTTGCTGTCGAAATACTTATCAGACTCAAAGAGACCAACACTGAGAATTAAAGGAATTGGCACTTCGGCTTTAGTAGTTCTCAAAATCCTAGCATCAGTTTTCATATCTCTGAGCCGGTTTTCCAAGTGGTCTACATTGGCTTGATCGACCAAGTCAGTCTTGTTGAGGATAATAATATCCCCATAAGCAATCTGATTAGTTGCCGCGTCACTATTAAATAGATCGATACTAAAGTTTTCTGAATCTACCATAGTGACAATAGAATCAAGACGAGTCATATCTCGCAATTCTGTGCCCAAAAAGGTTAGCGCCACTGGTAAGGGGTCCGCTAATCCGGTAGTTTCCACCACTAAATAATCCAGCTTTTCTGGATGCTCCAATACGTTGTAAACTGCTTCAATTAAATCATCATTAATGGTGCAGCAGATACAGCCATTATTCAGGGCGACCATATTATCATCAGTATTGATAATCAGCTCATTATCAATACCAATTTCACCAAACTCATTAACAAGGACCGCTGTTTTGACGCCTTCTTGGTTACTTAAGATATGGTTAAGGAGGGTGGTTTTGCCGCTACCCAGGAAACCGGTAATAATGGTAACGGGTAAGCCTTGTTTCGGGGCTTCCATCCCTTGACCAGATGGGGAATCAGTCGGTAAAGTTTGCATAAGGCAACTTGTGAAAACAGTTGAGAATCAAGATATACCAAGATATCGTATTTTATCTAAAACAGCAATTCATCTCCAGCTAACCCTACGGGTATAACGGGAGACGGGGCGTATAAAGTGCTCCCGCAGGTGACCCACACAGCCCCTCATGAATTGCGCTTACTTGACACCTTACACAGAATATATTATAATGTAAGTATATACCAAAGAGTAAATAATGGTCGAAAAAGCTTACCGTTACCGTTTCTATCCAACCCCTGAACAGGAAACTCTGCTGAGGAGAACTCTAGGATGTGTAAGACTTGTTTACAACAAAGCTTTAGATGCTAGGACTTCAGGTTGGTACAAACGCTCCCGACGGATAAGCTACAAGGAAACTTCCTTAATGTTGACAGAATGGAAAAAACAGGATGACTTGTTCTTTTTGAATGACGTTAGTTCTGTTCCTCTTCAGCAAGGATTAAGACATTTACAAACCGCTTTTACTAATTTCTTTGCCGGTCGAGCTAAGTATCCTAACTTCAAGAAAAAACGTAATGGTGGTAGTGCAGAATTTACTAAGTCAGCATTCAAATGGGAAGATGGTCAAGTCTATCTTGCCAAATGTAAAGAACCTTTACGGATTCGTTGGAGTCGTCAGTTACCTGCAAACTGCACTCCAAGTATTGTTACACTTAGCTTAGACCCATCTGAGCGGTGGCAGATCTCAATTAGGTTTGATGACCATAGAGATTTGAGCTTACCGACCACAGATAAACAAGTTGGCTTGGACTTAGGAGTTACTAGCCTGATCACAACAAGCGACGGAGATAAAATTGCCAATCCCAAACATTTTAAAAAGCTCAAGAAAAAGCTAGCTAAATACCAAAAAGCTTTGTCACGAAAACAAAAAGGTTCTAATAATCGTTACAAAGCCAGGTTAAAGGTTGCCAGGGTGCATGCACAAATCAAAGACTCTAGACGAGATTTTACCCACAAGCTAACTACTCAACTGGTCAGAGAAAACCAATTGATTGCGTTTGAAGATTTAGCTGTGAAAAATCTGGTCAAAAATCACAAACTAGCTCAAGTTATCAGTGAAGCCAACTGGGCGGAAATAATTCGTCAGATTAAGTACAAGTCTCAATGGTATAATCGAGAAGCCATTTCCATTGATAAGTGGTTTCCTAGTAGCAAACTGTGTTCTGTTTGCCTAAATCGTGTTGAGTCTTTAGCTTTGAATATTCGGGAATGGGATTGCCTATCCTGCAATGCTCACCACGATCGTGATATCAATGCATCAATTAACATTTTGGCGGCAGGACTTGCCGTGTCAGTCTGCGGAGCGACCGTAAGACCCGAAGAGAGTAAATCTCGGAAGGCTGGTGCGAAAAACTCCCCCAAGGGGAGAAGGAAACAGAAACCTAAGTCGTGAGTCTTAGGAATCCCTCGTTATAATCTTTGATTTAACCAGGGAGGATGTCAAAAGTATATCTATAGCCCACTGTTGGTGATTTTATCTTTTCTTTGTCATGACCCTAAACCTTTACAATACCTTAACCCGCCGCAAGGAATCCTTTGAGCCATTGGAAACTGGGAAAGTCCGGATGTACTGCTGTGGCATTACGGTGTATGACTTGTGCCACTTGGGTCATGCTAGAACTTGTATTGTCTGGGATACCGCTCGTCACTACTTACAATGGCGGGGCTATGAGGTAAATTATGTCCAAAATTTTACAGATATTGATGATAAAATCCTAAACCGAGCCCGAAGGGAAGGCACCTCTATGGAGGCAGTGTCGGAACGCTTCATTGATGCCTATTTTGAAGATATGGCAAGGCTGAATGTCCAAGAGGCTAATGCTTACCCCCGCGCGACTCATAGCTTAGATGGAATCAAGCGACTGGTGTGTGAGTTGGAACAAAAAGGCTATGCTTACGAAGCCGATGGGGATGTGTACTATTCAGTGCGTCGGTTTGAGGAGTATGGCAAACTCTCTGGCCGCAAGTTAGAGGATTTGCAAGCAGGAGCCAGTGGACGGGTAGATGTAGCCGACTCGGTTGGGCCAAAGAAGAAAGACCCCTTTGATTTTGCGGTTTGGAAAAGCGCTAAGCCAGAGGAACCATCCTGGGAATCCCCTTGGGGACCTGGTCGTCCAGGTTGGCATATTGAATGCTCGGCGATGGTGCGAGATATGCTCGGGGAAACGATTGATATTCATACTGGTGGCTCTGACTTGGTTTTCCCCCACCACGAAAATGAAATTGCTCAATCGGAAGCTGTAACTGGTAAAAGCCTAGCCCGTTATTGGTTACACAATGGCATGGTCAAGGTGGATGGAGAGAAAATGTCTAAGTCTTTAGGCAACTTTACTACTATCCGAGACTTACTCGACCGTCCCGTTGACCCCATGGCAGTGCGGCTATTTGTGTTAATGGCGCAATACCGTAAACCAATAGATTTTACTGATGATGCGATCGCATCTGCTACCAATGGCTGGCAAACTCTCAAAGAAGGCTTGCTGTTTGGTCATAACTATGGTATACAATTAGGATGGCAAGACCAATCAGCCACACCCAAACCATCACAACCCTTGCAGGATGACTTATCAAATAAAACCATAGCGCAACAGTTCCAAGAAGCCGTAGATGACGACTTAAACTTTGCTGGAGGGTTAGCGGTATTGTTTGAAGTGGCCAAAGGGTTACGCCGGGAAGGCAATATCCTCGTACATCAGGGTAAAACCGAGACTCCTGCTTCAGAATTAGAGCAGCAATGGCGTAGTCTCGTGGAATTAGCCGAGGTATTAGGGTTAGAAGCACAACCGGAAGAAGAAGCTGAAGTTTCTACGGATGGATTGAGTGATGGGGAAATTGAAGCACTGATTCAGCAGCGGGCTGAAGCACGGAAAACCAAGAACTTTGAATTAAGCGATCGCATTCGCGATGACTTGCAAGCTCAAGGGATTACGTTGATTGACCAGGGTGGTGGCGTTACCACATGGCATCGCAATTAAGGCTGAATTGTGAAAACTACAGCTGAATTGTGAAGGTTTCGGCTTAATTGTGAAGACTTGAGGGTGAATTGTGAAGGTTGTCCAGAATGCCGAATGTAGAATGCCGAATGTAGAATTCCAAATGTAGAATATAGGATGCCAAATGTAGAATGAAGAATTCCGAATGTAGAATTACCAATTCTTAATTCTTAGTTCTAAATTCTAAATTCTAAATTCTAAATTCTAAATTCTAAATTCTAAATTCTTAGAGGTTGTCTGAGAAGTCTCATTTGCTACATCCAAGCCCCCTAAATCCCCCAATTTTGGGGGACTTTTACCAGCCAATTGATTCTTGTTCCCCCCAGAATTGGGGGGCTAGGGGGGCAAAATTCAATATCAAAAAACTTTTCAGATATCCTCTAAATTCTAAATTCTAAATTCTAAATTCTACATTCTACATTCTAATAGGTCAATTCAAAGTCAAATTCCAGACCAAATTGTGCCATTCTTGATTGGTATAGAGCATCAAAAATACTAGTCTCTTCTGAAGAAAAGTGGTTTTTCCAATCTCCTACAATTCCTTTGCGCATATGTTTGGGGATACCTTCTCGCTGAGGCACCCAATCCAGATTAGCTTTGGGATTGATTGCCATTGCCGAAAATTCACTACCAGCAACCACAGCATCGAGTAAATCGGAGGTTAAGGGAATATCTATAAAGCTAGCAACATCGGTAACGACTTGAGCTAAATCCTTTTTCATGTCTTCGTACTTGACAAACATGACATTATCTGAATCTTGGCTTGCTTTCCACCATTCCCAAACGTGATCGAATATTGAGCCATAGGCCACCTTGCCTTCACGATATAGCGTAATAAATTCGCTCCAACTCCCCTCGTATCCCATTTTGCTCAATGCATGATAATAATAGGAAACAGCATTATCCTTAGGATTGCGAGCCACATAAATATACTTTGCTTTAGTTTCGCCAAACATTGGCATCAAAGACAACGGTAAATGAGTGTGAAAGTAACGGCGATCGCTAGGAGTTTTAATCAGATTCTCTAAACCTCCATAACGAGTTGCTGCACCTTCTAACCAAGGAACTGCTTCACTCAATACTTTGTCCCCTTGCTCTCCATTGTGAGCAAGCAAGTGAACAATCTGCTCCATCCATGTCGTACCAGATTTAGGATAGGCGACAACAAAGGTATCCCGATCCCCGACTCTAAAGTCCTTAAGGGCATCGATTTCCTTCTGGGTAATGAAAGCTGGAAAGACAATTAGACCTTCTGGATTCTTACCGTCTTTTACCAGTGCTTGCTTATAGTCTGCCATGGATTACAGGCTCTTCCGTACTTGTTATGCTAAATAAACAGTATTTCACAGCGGATCACCGGAACAGCGGATCACCGGAACAGTCGTCAGAGGCCGTATTCAGAAAATTTTGTTAGTTGAATATCCTAATTTTACCTGTAAAGAAAGCTTTCTGAGTTTTTTAACTGGAAATTTAGCATAAAATGTACTGAAGACGCCGCATTTCTCACAAATTTAGCGATCGCAAACCCTGAAAGCGTTATTAAATCTGGGCTTGACCCTGATCAAAATGAATAGAAAAAACAATACACTGTTTAAACCCTTACCTGTTTAGGTTGGATTTGACTGGATAAGGGCTACAGCTACTAAAACTATCTTTGTGAGAAATCCGGGAGCTACTTTTGCCGTATCTGGTTAGAACCTGCAATATTTATAGTTATCAGGATTAATTTTGACAATTACGGATAAAATCTAATGACCAATTATGTCTATATAGCAACAAGCTTAGATGGATTTATCGCTACAAGTGATGGCGGATTAGATTGGCTAGAAGAAATACCTAACCCCGAACAAAGTGATTATGGATATGCTAAGTTTATGAAAAGCATAGATGCCATAGTGATGGGAAGAAAAACCTTTGATAAAGTTTTAACTTTTGGTCAATGGGTTTATCCAAAACCCGTTTTTGTATTAAGTAATAGCTTAACAAAGCTTCCAGAAAAAGTTTTTGGTAAAGCAGAAATTCTTCGTGGAGATATAAAAAAAATAATTAATCATTTGAATCAAAAGGGATATACAAATCTTTACATAGATGGAGGTAGAGTAATCCAAAGTTTTCTTCAAGAAGACCTTGTTGATGAAATGATTATTACTCGCGTTCCAATTCTTTTGGGAAAAGGCGTTCCTTTATTTGGAACCCTAGAACAACATCTTAAATTACGACACAAAAAAACTGAAATATATAATGATACTTTAGTAAAAAGCTACTATATAAGAGAGAAAAATATTGAATTATAATTAAAAATATATACAAATAGCATTTACTTTTTCTGCCATTAGTCCAATGAAACTTAGACAATCGTTGATCTGGGTAATTTCTTTGGGATTAGTTGCCCTTTTGGGAATTACTTGGCTGATTATCAATCAAGACAATCCTCTGGAACAGTTACGGGAAACAAAAAATTGTCAAAACTGTAATTTAGCAGGGCTAGAACTTTCCAGATATGATTTAAAAGGAGCGAATCTCGAAAAGGCTAATTTAGAAGGGGTTAACTTAGCGGGAGCTAATCTAGAAAAGGCTAATTTGGTAGGGGTCAATTTAGAGGGAGCTAACCTCGAAAACGCTAACCTGAAAAAAGCTAACCTCAGTGGGGCTAATCTCCGTAGAGCTAACCTGAAAAAAGCTGATCTTGTTTGGAGCAACTTCACAGAAGCTAACTTAGAACAAGCTAATCTCCAAGAAGCCAACTTATCAAATATTTTCGCCAAAGCAATTAAGCTCGAAAGAGCTAACCTCAGGGAAGCTAATTTATCAAAAGCCAATCTGGTAGGGATTAATATGAGTGGAGTGAACCTGGAGAAAGCCAATCTCCAAGAAGCAACACTGGCTGAGCTGAATACAAGTGCTTCATTGCCATTCGATCATTATTTAATAAGTGCCAATCTCAGGGGGGCGAACTTGATGGGAGCTAATCTTGAACGGGCTGACTTGAGGGGAATTGACCTCTCCGATGCCAACCTCTCCGACGCTAGCCTCAAGGGAGCACAACTAGACTATACCTTGGAGCTTACTGATTGGGGTTCTCCCAACAAAGTTTACCGTGCCAACCTCAAGGGGGCGAACTTAACCAATACCATCATGCCCGATGGTAGCACCAATCAATAGGGATACTCTTAAACCGGGATTAATTTAGCTATCAGCTATCAGCTATCAGCTTAAGCGCTACGCGCACGCTACTTGAGGTGCTATCAGCTATCAGCTATCAGCTAATGCGCGTAGCACAATCGGTACTTTTGAATAAAATAAGCTGACCACTGACCACTGACCACTGACGGCTGAATGCTAACAGATTAAGAAATACCCCGATCAAAATCAGGTGTGATTTTAGCGATCGCGTTTGGCGATCAACTTACGATTTATTTTATCGAAACTTAGCATAATCTTGATCTAAGCTTTACGTTTCTTAACCAAATAGTATTCACAATTCATCTACTATTCCTTTAAACAACGGGAAAAGCCGTCTGGGGCAGTGCCAAAGTTCACAGATGTGATCAGCTTATGCTGGTGCGCATCAAGCAATGCCATAACCTAAAGACAGGATTAAATCCCCAAAATTGTTTAGTTTTATTAAGAAAACCCCAAAAAGACGGTTTTTGTTCACCTTTGGTGTAACCTATCCCTAAGCTTCGGCAAATTTTCTGTATATATTAGCACATTTTGAAATACCGATACGCCATGTTAAGGCAATGTAAGCTATCAGCTATCAGCTATCAGCTATCAGGTATCAGCAGTAGGCCACGCTACGCGAATGGCTGAGGGCTGACCGCTAAGGGCTGAATGCTTACAGGGCAATTATCGGTGGTTGCTCTATATCCAGAAGCTAGTCAAGCGTAAATAGTAAATTTAGTCTATTACTAATAAAACTATGAACCAAAACAAGCGTCAGGCATACTGGCGTGCCAACATCGCATTAATTCGGAATCTCTTAATTGTTTGGGCATTCGTATCCGTTGTATGTAGCATTCTGCTTGTAACATTACTGAACAACGTCAGTGTAGGGAATATTCCCCTAGGCTTCTGGATGGCACAACAAGGTAGTATTTTTACCTTTGTCGTCCTAATTTTTATCTACGCTATACAGATGGATAAAATTGACCGTAAATACAAAAAGTAATGTTTACTGTTGGTAAATAAATTGGGAAATAAATGGCTTTGCTTAACTAAACTATATTTTTATAGTTAGCAATTAAGAATTGTAATAGGGCAATTCTATAGTACTTTCCAATAAAAAAAATACCGTTTTTTTATTACCAACAATCCCTATATAGGGTTTCTCATAGTAATGATGTACATAGGATTTTGTCCCGATTCCCGATTCCCGATTCCCGATTCCCTGCGCGCAGCGCTATAGCAATTATTCAGACAAGTAAATATCTATGACAGTTGAAGCTTGGACCAGTGTATTGGTCATTATTTCCTTTATTCTCTACCTTTACATTGGTTGGCGCTCTCGGGTGCGCGATAGTAAAGGGTTTTTCGTAGCAGATCAAGGTGTTCCCGCTGTTGCTAATGGTGCTGCTACAGCGGCAGATTGGATGTCTGCTGCTTCCTTTATTTCTATGGCAGGGCTAATCTCTTTCTTAGGATATGATGGCTCAATTTACCTGATGGGCTGGACAGGAGGATATGTGCTACTAGCGCTATTGTTAGCCCCTTACCTGCGGAAGTTTGGAAAATACACAGTACCCGACTTTGTGGGAGACCGCTATTACTCGAATGTTGCTCGGTTGGTAGCAGTAGTTGCTGCTATTTTTGTCTCCTTAACCTATGTCGCAGGACAAATGCGAGGGGTAGGTATTGTATTTAGCCGCTTTCTGCAAGTGGATATCGGTCAGGGTGTCGTGATTGGCATGGTAATTGTGGCATTTTTTGCCGTGCTGGGGGGGATGAAAGGCATTACCTGGACTCAAGTTGCCCAGTATGGCGTGTTGATTGTGGCTTACCTGATTCCAGCGATTGCGATCGCAACTCTACTGACCGACAACCCGATTCCCCAGCTAGGATTCACCTTCAGTGACATTATCCCGAAACTCAATCAAATTCAGGTAGATCTAGGTTTCCAGGAATACACTAAACCCTTTGCCAACAAGTCCATGCTGGATGTCTTATTTATCACCATTGCCTTGATGGTCGGTACTGCTGGACTTCCCCATGTGATTGTACGCTTTTACACCGTACGCAATGCTAGAGCTGCTCGTTATTCCGCTGGCTGGGCGCTATTATTCATTGCCATACTCTACACCACAGCTCCCGCCGTTGCTGCCTTTGCCCGCTATAACCTGATTGATAGCCTCCATGACCATACCATTGAGGAAGTGCGTCAGCTAGACTGGGCAACCAAATGGGAAAATACTGGTTTATTGGCGTTTGACGATAAAAACGGCAATGGCAAGATTGAGCTGAAACCGGACAAAGAGACCAATGAAATTAAGATTGACCGAGATATCATTGTACTCTCCACACCAGAGGTAGCCAAACTTGCTCCCTGGGTGATTGCCTTAGTAGCAGCAGGAGGACTAGCCGCCGCTCTATCCACTGCATCGGGCTTACTGCTAGTGATTTCTAGCTCAATCGCCCACGATGTCTACTACCGCATCATTAATCCTAGGGCGTCGGAGTCCCAACGATTGATGGTGGGTCGAATTATGGTAATTGCTGCCATTGCCATTGCCGGTTACTTTGGTATCAATCCCCCTGGATTTGTAGCCCAAGTGGTAGCCTTTGCCTTTGGTTTAGCCGCTGCCAGCTTTTTCCCAGTCATTCTGCTAGGGGTATTTGATAAGCGAACCAACCGAGAAGGGGCAATTGCTGGCATGGTGGTAGGGTTAGTTTTTACCACCGTTTACATCATTGGGGTGAAGTTCTATAGTATGACACCCTGGTTTTTCGGTATTTCCCCTGAGGGGATTGGTACCGTAGGGATGGTGCTTAATTTCATTGTGACTGTAGTGGTTTCTCGCCTGACACCCCCACCTCCAGCAGAAATTCAGGAGATGGTGGAAATGTTGCGAACACCCGGTGATGCTCCCCCAGCCCTTCATGATGTGGGAGAAGAGGAGTTGGATTGATCAAGGTTGAAAGTTGAAAGTTGAAAGTTAAAAGTTGAAGGTTGAAGGTTGAAGGTTGAAGGTTGTTCGCGAAGCGTGGCCAATAGGCCAAGGTTATGGGGTTGTTTGCCTTTGGCGTTCGGTATAGGGTAGGGTGTCTTTGAGAATGTAGAATGTAGAATTAAGAATGTAGAATTCCCAATTCTAGCGTTGCTAAATCTTCGCGCTGAATAGGAGTAGAGTGGGCATCCTGCCCGCACGAAAATAAGCATGAAACTGGCAAGATGCCAGTTCCACGGCTGATGCCCATTCCACAGGTGCGACCCAAGGCCGGGTTCCCCGGCCTAGGAGGCGCGCACCTAAACACTCTTAAAATCATTCCATTATTCAGCAACGCCCAAATTTCAAATTCTACATTCTACATTCTACATTCTTAATTCAAAAGGGTAGGTTGAAGACCGTACCGTCAACCGTCAACTAATTCAGGTGTTTTCTCTGTAGACTATTTGCAGGCACTCAACATGCAAATGGAAGTCTATGCTACGCCTTAAAATCTCCTTAGCTAACTTACTGCTGATTGTTGCTACTGGCTTGACAATAGTCCTGCTGTGGCAACTTAGAGCTTTGCTAGTAGTACTGATGATTGCAGTAGTGCTCGCATCTACTCTAGCACCAATTATTGATAGTGCTGAAAAGTTAAGGATTCCCCGCTGGCTAGCGGTTATTCTGGTTTATTTAGGCTTAATCGCTGGTTTGACAGGGATCGGCTTAGTGATTGGACCAACAGTAGCTGAGCAAATTCAGCGTTTATTTCGGAAACTGCCAACGTATTTGGAGGTTTTAACCTCTTTGTTAGATGCTTTAGCGATTCGCCTAGGGATGACTGAACTAGCTCTGAGTAAAATGTTTGATGCTGGGACCGTTACCTCTTGGGTAATTCGTTCCTCTCAGCAGTTGCTAGTGCAGTCTTATGGATTGACACGGAGTCTTTTTGCTGGAGTGTTTACCGTAATTCTGGCAACACTGCTGTCTGGTTATATGTTAGCTGGCTCTGAACAGTTGATTAAAGGGGGGGTAAGTTTGTTTCCCAAACCCTGGGATGAAAAATTGGCAGCCCAGGTCAAGCCAGTCAGCCAACGGATGGGGGGTTACATCCAGGGGCGAGTGGTGGTTTCAGGAATTTTAGGGATGGCGATTACTGTTGGTTTAAAATTTTTGGGACTGTCAGAGTTTGCCTTGGGTTTGGGTGTGATTGCTGGGGTGACCAATTTGATTCCCTTTTTTGGTCCGGTCTTGGGAGCAATTCCAGCATTGATTGTGGCAATTGCTCAAGGGGGATGGACTTTCTTGTGGGTATTGCTACTATTTGTGATTATTCAGAATCTGGAAACCTATATTCTTGATCCCCTACTGGTGGGGTCTTCTGTGAGAGTTCACCCCTTATATCAGTTGTTGGCAGTGCTAGGTGGTGCAAAGGTTTTGGGGATTCTTGGTGCTTTGATTGTTCCCCCTTGGGTAGCTGGTGCAGCTCTGGTACTAGAAAATTTGTACTTGAAGCCGAAACTGGAGGCGGAACAAAATGCTGCTACTATCTCGCCAGCTTCTGAACCAGACGCCTCAAATGCTCTTTCTTTCAACGGATAGTATGATAACTATACTTTGAGGGATCAGCAATTAGCTATCAGCAATTAGCTATCAGCAATTAGTAATCAGCTATCAGCAATTAGTAATCAGCTATAGCAGTCGCCAGGGCAGTTAGGACATGACAAAAGTCTCACACCCTTTGTAAGCGATGCAGCGCGGTCTTGGGGGTTTCCCCCATGAGCGACTGCATCAAGAAGCGCAAGAGTTTGACTTCTGACAAATGACTTCTGACAAATGACTTCTGCTATATCAGCTATCAGCCATTGGCCATTGGTCACGCTACTTGAGGTACTTTTGAATAAAATAAGCTGACGGCTGACGGCTGTTCGCCCAGCGTGAGCTAAAAGCTGACGGCTGACGGCTGACGGCTGACTGCTTACGAAAATAGTCAGCCAATTACTAATTACCAATTACTAATTACCAACTACCAATTAACTGTCTTAAGTAATGCTACCTTGGCTAGAAACTTAACACTAAAGTACAGTTAACACTAGGCTGCTCTGATACTCCTAGCCAAGGTAGTAAAAAAAGTTTTGCGATCGCGGATTCTTCGCCTCACCAATCTCAGCCGCCCTGCGCAGGAGACTATTGCCCTGATTATCCATTATGCCATACTCTTTATCGGTGTTATTGTCCTATTGCAGTTGTGGGGAATCGACTTTAGTTCTCTAGCTGTATTTGTCGGAGTCTTGGGTGTGGGCATTGGCTTGGGAATCCAGGGAATTGCTAAAGAATGTGTCAGCGGTTTGGTACTCATTTTTGAGCGTCCGATCCAAGTAGGGGACTTTGTGAATGTTGGGGAACTGATGGGAACAGTAGAAAATATCGGTATTCGGAGTACAGAAATCCTGACGTTGGATCAAGTCTCAATCATTATCCCCAATTCTCGCTTTCTTGAAGCTGAAGTGGTCAACTGGACTCACAATAATCCAGTATCCCGGTTAAAATTACCCGTAGGGGTCGCCTATGGTTCAGATCCAATTAAAGTACGTAGTGCTCTGATTGAGGCAGCTTCTCAACATCCAGAAATCTTAGATCAACCAGCCCCTAATGTATTTTTTACTGGATTTGGAGAAAATGCCCTCAAGTTTGAGTTGTTGGTTTGGATTGAAGACCCTCCCAAGCAGTTCCAAATCAAAAGTGAGCTTTACTTTCTGATTGAAGAAATACTACGTCATTACCATGTTGATAGTCCCTTTCCTAAGCTAGATTTGCACGTCCGTTCTGGTAATTTTCCTGTAGACGTTTCACACCAATTAATTGAGTCCCTAACTCAGCTATCTCAGGAATTGACTAAGTGGATGGCTAGACAATCCTATGGTAATAGTCACAATGGTACTAGCCACAATGGTACTAGCCACAATGGTACA
>NZ_JAAHIE010001319.1:0-1220 GCF_010671945.1 Moorena sp. SIO4E2 | reverse complement strand
TATGGGAATGGACTTTGCTACAGGCCTCGATCGGATAGAGTTGTGGTGTTTTCTTGGATGAGCCATCACTGCTAGACTTTTTCTTTTTCTTTTTCTTTTTCTTTTTCTTTTTGAGAGTCTGGGGGTTTGACAAATCTTGCTGACCAAAACCGTCACTTGAGGGGGGACGAGATGAATTTTGTGAATTTTGCTTGAGTTGCTCTTCTATATAGGCCAAACGCTCACTCAAAACTTTTACCACTGCTTTTAAACTCCCTGGGGTGGCATCCCAATCTCCCAAAGGAATTTGAATTCCTGCGATGTTAATCTCTACACTCATAAACCTAATCTTACCACAGAATCGCCACTGGAACCCAGATTTATTCGTTGCAGGCTGGGACGGTTACTGGCTTTTAGCCACAAGTCCTTAGTATTTCGGCTGATTTGTAACATTCGGCAGACATGGCTTTTTTTCTCACCACGATCTACGGCGGCGTTCGCGAAGCGTGGCTTAGCCGTATCGCCAAATCTCTAAAATCATCCCTATAGGGTGATGGCATTTGTCCTCCTTACTAACTCCTCTATTATGTCCTAACTATCCCTTTCTTTGCTATAAAAGTAAAGGCGTTCCATGGAACGCCTCTATATATAGAGCCTGAGATATAGAACCTGAACCTAGTTCTTTACCTAACTCCTAACTTAGAAACCCACTCAAGACTCAGCACTAAACACTGAGCACTAAAAAAAACCTCAACCAGGAGGCCACTTCATTGGGCGTTGACCCAAGATGTGCAAATGCAGGTGATCAACCGTTTGACCACCATCAGCACCATTATTAATCACCAGTCGATAGCCATTGGTCAAACCGACTTGCTCAGCAACTTGCTTAGCAGTTAAGAGCAGGTGTCCCATCAGGGCTTGATCTTCAGACTCAGCTTTTTCCAGTTGAGGAATGGGCTTCTTGGGAATTACCAGAATATGAACTGGTGCCTGAGGGTTAATATCCTTGAAGGCAAGGGCTAAATCGTCTTCATAAACAATATCCGCTGGAATTTCTCGGCGGATAATCTTGCTAAAGATGGTTTCGCTCATAGCAGCTGCCAATACTATGTTTACTAGATCAGATGCAATTGTGACACAAAATGTCAGCTAGCTATAGCATTGTTATTGGAGCTGTGAACATAGTCGCGCTTGCCTCTTGCCTCTTGCCTCTTGCCTCTTGCCTTTCCCAAGCGCGACTA
>NZ_JAAHIE010001318.1:0-1223 GCF_010671945.1 Moorena sp. SIO4E2 | reverse complement strand
ACATCCAAGCCCCCGTTGGTCCCCCAATTTTGGGGGACTTCTACCAGCAAATTGATTCTTGTTCCCCCCAGAATTGGGGGGCTAGGGGGGCAAAATTCAGTATCAAAAAACTTTTCAGATATCCTCTTAGGGAACAGCGGATCTGGGAACAGGGAACAGGTAAGAGAGAAAAAATCCTGTGTACCTGATAGTTATGAAAAACGCTGTATAGTAAACTTTTCAGGACTCATGTCACCCCCTCAGGATAATTTCCTTCAAATATAACTATTTATAGCGTTTAAGGATAAGCAATGTCGCTCATGACTCTGAGAATTGCTATAACTGCTATAAAAGCGATCGCTAAATAAAATCCTCAATCACTGCTGTTACCGCTTCATGATACTCTTCAGAAATACCTAAAGTTCCAGCTAATCGAACGGTTTGCACCTGTCCTAACTCCGCCATCGCTATCATTTCGGCTTTTGACTTAGGTGGCGCATTTTCCGCTAATATCATTAATAAGGGCATCGGCACAGAATCTAAAAGCTGCAAAAATTCCTCCCGATTAGCTACAGGATCGATTGCGCCAGTAACAAAGGCAGCAGGGGCATATCTGCCGCCATCTTTGGAAGTGATTTTGTGTTTTTGGGCAATAAATTCGGGAGTTAGTTTGGTTTCATCCACATAGACGTGGCGTTTATACATCAAGCGCAGAAAAGAAGGGGTAGTGTTGAGATAGTATAGACTCTGACCTAACCAGGGCGATCGCACTAGGTTTTTTACTCCGTTTCTCACACCATCAGGTAAACCCATTGCTCTTAACGGTCCTTTCCAAGTGGGAGCCACTAAAATTAGTTTAGAAATACTATCTGGATGATCTTGGGCAAATTTTAAAGCGTATCCAGAAGCATGACCGGCAGCAATTACGATAATTGAGCTATTATTAAAAACAGAGTTAACAAAATCTGCTAATAACTGCTGAAATAATACGGGATTGTAATCCACAGGAGGGCATTGAGACTCGCCAAATCCCAACCAATCTAGAACGGTAACGTGATAGTTGGTAGCGAGTAGATTGGCAATACCTTTCATTTCTGTGCGACTAGAAACTGTACTAAAAGCAGGCAGTAACAGTACGGGGTTTCCTGCGCCAATGGTTTCGTAGACCACTTGATACTGTTTGTCTTGCCAATTCCAGTTGTAGAAATTTTTGGTACCGCCAATACCAGAGTTAATCTGAGTGG
>NZ_JAAHIE010001317.1:0-1228 GCF_010671945.1 Moorena sp. SIO4E2 | reverse complement strand
TGCGTCGGGGATTGCAACGGCAGTATATGAGTCTTTTAGTGAACATGGCACTGCGCAATTCCAATAGTCTAGAAAGTGCCCGCACCTTCCCTGAATTTATTATTGCTATCCAAACCTTTAATACTCCCGAGGATGCTCGGGTGTTAGCCCGGTATAAACTCCGTCAATTGCGGGATGCGATCGCAAAGACCTTGAACAAACAAGGGAAAAACCTTGATACTGCTAGCTTAGCCCACTTAGAAGGCGCACGCGATCGCATTACTAAAGTGTTGGATGCACCGTTGCAATCGGAATAAATCATGACTTGAGCCGTAAGCTCTCAGCTCTCAGTTTTCAGCTATCAGCTATCAGCTATCAGCTATCAGCTATCAGCTATCAGCTATCAGCTATCAGCTATCAGCTTTCAGCTTTCAGCTTTCAGCTAAAGGCCAACCGCTGAGGGCTGAGGGCTGAGGGCTGAGGGCTGAATGCTTACCATAAGCTACTCCCCCGAATTGAATTTGGGGGATTCTGTTTGACCCGGTGGGTGGAATGAGCCTGTTGGTGGAACAGGCATCTTGCCTGTTTCATTTCCCGGCGGTCTGTCCCAACCCTGGCCACGAGGCGGAACAGGCATCTTGCCTGTTTCATTTCCCGCCTGTGGTCTTCCCAGGAATTTTTCTTTCCTGGCAATAGTACCCTTAAGGGTTATTGGACAGTTGCAAAAAGTATCATAAAGTCTAGTAAAGTCTTAAGTAAATTGTTAGACTAGAGACATGACATTAGTACCACGACCTAAGGCGGTCGAACTTACGGGACTCTCTCAAACCACGTTAAGGAAGTACGCAGAGAATGGCACCATCAAATGCGAACGCACCCCAAGCGGATACCGCCTGTTCGACACAGTTAGTCTTGCCACTCTGGGAAAACGACAAGCCCCGAAGCCAGTCACAATCTGTTACTGCCGAGTCAGTAGTAGCAAACAATTTGACGACCTCGCATGGCTTGTCGCGTACATGCACTCGCTCTTCCCGGAAGCGGAAATCATCTTTGACATCGGCTGTTGACTCAACTACAAAAGAAAAGGTCTTAGAGCCATACTGGAACGACTTATGCAGGGATGTCAGCTCACGATTGTTGTTGCCTGTAGAGACCGGCTTACCCGATTCGGTTTTGAGTTGTTTGAGTACTTGGCAGAGCTCAACGGTGGGAAAATCTTGGTTCTCGACCAGCCTGAAAGCTGTCTTTG
>NZ_JAAHIE010001316.1:0-1229 GCF_010671945.1 Moorena sp. SIO4E2 | reverse complement strand
GGCAGGGCTGTTTCATTCTAGATAAATAAGGAGTATAATGCTCATAAAAAGCCTCAATTTCCCAATAAACGGCAATAAAGAGCCCTTAATGACCCAAAAAAGCCTTATTGATTACCTCAAACAAATTCCCGATTTTCGAGATCCTCATGGATGTCGTCATCCTCTATGGCTGGTTTTAATCTTGGTAATTATGGGGTGACGCAGAGTGGTTACTACGGATATCGCTCACTGGGAAGATTCACAGAACGCCATCGGCGAGCCTTGATCACAGAGTTGAAGATTCCCAATGCTACAGTACCATCCTACTCCACTCTCAGACGGGTGATGATGGGATTAGACTACACTCAACTAAGACTTGTATTCAATCAGTGGGCTTTGCTTGAGCTTAATTTGAGTCTCTCAGAAGGATTATCAGTAGACGGAAAAAGTTTGAAAAATACGGTCAGTGACTACGACAAAGCCCAACAAAACTTTATGAGTTTGGTCTCAGTGTTCAGCCAGAAGCGAGGTTTAGTGGTGGCAGTTCAAGAAATGGAAAACAAAAAAGTAAGTGAAATAACTGTAGTGAGAAACTTATTAGAGTCACTAGATTTAAAAGGTTATGTTTTTACAATCGAAGCTCTGCACTGTCAAAAAAAACTGTGGCTGCCATCACCCTACGCGGCAATGACTATGTGATTAAAGCCAAAAGAAATCAGCCCCGACTCTACAGTTCAATAGTGCAGCATACTCATGCACACTCAGCCAAAGAAAACATATCAATCTACTGAAGTTTGTCGAGGGCGCAACAGCCATCGTCAGGTGCAGGTGTTCACTCCACCTCCAGATCTTGACATGGGTTGGCGCTTGATTGGGTTGTGTGATTCAAGTGGCACGTTTTGGTACTCGTAGCAATCAGCCTTATTCCACTATCAGCTACTACATTAGCTCTTTATCCCCTCACTCAAAAAAGTTGGTTTCTTGTATTCGCGATCATTGGTCTATTGAGAATCGCCTTCATTGGGTCAAAGATGTCATCTACTCAGAAGATACTAGCCCTCAAAAAGCTGGCGGCTGCCCCCATCAACTTATCTATCCTCAAAACCTGGGTCTTAAACTTAATCCGGGCTAATGGCTATGATTCAATAACCGAATCCATAGACAGTTTAGGGCATAATCTGACTTATTTGTTGTCTATTTGTACTTAGTCTGACTTTCTCTCCATTTTACTCTACTATGAAACAGCCCTG
>NZ_JAAHIE010001315.1:0-1230 GCF_010671945.1 Moorena sp. SIO4E2 | reverse complement strand
TTTGCCCACCCTACCTTGACAGTCAAGAATCTACTCTACACTCGACATTGAAATTGAATTCCTCGGCACTACCACCAATGCCAATGCCAGTTTCAAATATCTCGGCATTAGTTAAGGTAACTTTGTTCATGACAGCTCCAGACACATCGGTGTCGTAAAGCTTGGCCGCTGTCAAATTCACTTGGTTGAGATTAGCACAGTTTAAACTAGCGTTGGTGACAAAGGCTTGGGTTAAGTTAGCCCCGTTTAAGTTGGCACCAGTCAGGTCAGCACCTTCTAGGTTGGCTTCAATTAAGATTGCTCCTTGCAGGTTAGCATTCCTCAAATCAGCCCCAAGTAGATGTGCACCCGATAGATCCGCTCCTTTTAAATTACACCCTGGACATTCACCAGTTGAAAGCAACTGTTGCACCTGGTCTGGGTTTTCAGCTACGGCTGAACCGGTGAAGAACAGAGAAGCGACTAAAGTTAGCGTTGCCAAAATATTGAATTTCATTTTTGGCCTCCCTAGAAGTTAAATCATCAGGATGTATTTGTTCATCCCAATTTCATTATAACCGATTAGTGGTGCGGGATTATAATGATGATTTGTTAAGGTTAGTTATGGAATTAATCCTTAAATTGCTGAGTTTGTTAAGAAAAGACACACAATTGTGAAAGTTAAGGGATTATGGTGCTAAGAGATTAAGCGATCGCCTAGTCCCACTCTTTGTCCAACTTGGAGCGTGGTCACGTTCTCTCCCAATGCGGCCACGGTACCAACGACCTCGTGACCTGGTACAAAGGGATACTGAGTTAGTCCCCACTCGTTATCCAACATACTCACGTCCCTGTGGCAAATACCACAGTATTCCACATTGATTTCTACTTCCTCTTCCCCCAAAACCCCTGGGTCGTATTCAGAAGGCTTCAGTTCTCCACCAGGTTCGTGGGCTGCGTAGGCTCGAATCATTGTTTGAATTTATGGTGTGAATTTATGTCTTCATTTATAGCAGTTTTAATTTGGGTGACGGAGTCGGGAGTAGGGAGTCGGGAGTCGGGAGTCGGGAGTCGGGAGTCGGGAATCGGGAGTCGGGAGTAGCGCTTTTTAGAGGTTGTCTGAAAAGTCTCATTTGCTACATCCAAGCCCCCGTTGGTCCCCCAATTTTGGGGGACTTCTACCAGCAAATTGATTCTTGTTCCCCCCAGAATTGGGGGGCTAGGGGGGCAAAATTCAGTATCAAAAAACTT
>NZ_JAAHIE010001314.1:0-1234 GCF_010671945.1 Moorena sp. SIO4E2 | reverse complement strand
TTGATGACTTACTGTATCACTTCCGCAGATAGCCTAGTAGTCCACCACAATGATTTTGACAGGTAGGCAAAGATTTGAGAACCTGAACCCAGTGACTTATCAAAAATCATGGCTATCAAATATATCGTCAATCTCTCAGATGAAGAACGTTCTTTATTGTGGAACATCACTTCCAGAGGAAAAACGACCGGAAGAATAGTCAAACGAGCGCAAATTCTGCTTCTGGCAGATGAAGGGCATCCAGACGAGACAATTGCCACGATGTTGAAGGTGGGAGAATCCACAGTTCATCGAACCCGACAAAGATGCGTCGAAGAGGGAGTCCAGAGCGCTCTTAAAGAACGTCCCCGTCAAGGAAGAAAAAGGCAACTCGATGGGAAAACGGAAGCCTTTTTAGTCGCCACAGCTTGTAGCGATGCTCCCTCCGGCAGAGAGTCTTGGACTATGCAACTATTAGCCGACCGATTGGTGGAATTGAACTTAGTACAGAGCATTAGTGATGAGACAGTACGTAGAACCCTAAAAAAAACCAAATTAAGCCTTGGTTAAAGGAGCAGTGGTGTATTCCGACCGTGGGTGCAGACTTTGTTTGGAGAATGGAAAATGTTTTAGATTTATATGCCCAACCCTATGACCGGGACTATCCTCAAGTCTGTTTTGACGAACGACCCTGCCAGCTCCTGAGCGAAAAACGGATTCCCTTACCTAGCCAATCCGGACAGCCAGAACGATACGATTACGAATACAAACGAGAAGGAACTTGTAACTTATTTGCTTTTTTTCAACCTTTGGCTCGATGGAGACACATTAAGGTAACCAACCAAAGAACGGCTCAAGATTTTGCTGAGTGTATGAAAGATTTAGTGGATGTATTTTTCCCTAAAGCCCTCATCATTCGAGTTGTTCTCGACAATCTGAATACTCACACTCCGGCGGCACTGTACCAAACGTTTCCTCCAGATGAAGCCCGACGAATCCTGCGTAAATTAGAGTTTCATTACACTCCCAAACATGGTAGTTGGCTCAATATGGTTGAAATTGAACTTTCTGTTCTCTCTCGTCAATGTCTGAATCGACGTATTCCCGATCGAGAGACCATGAAGCGAGAAACAGCAACATGGGCACTTGAACGCAATCGACAACACGCGACAGTCAACTGGCGTTTTAGCAATCAAGATGCACGGGTCAAATTAGAGAGGTTATATCCACAGCTCAACCTGTCATAATTTCTGTG
>NZ_JAAHIE010001313.1:0-1234 GCF_010671945.1 Moorena sp. SIO4E2 | reverse complement strand
CTTATTGTCGCGCGGGCAGGATGCCCACTCTACTTCTATGGATTTGAAGACTGAGGCAACAGGATCTCTTGTGCTTGTTTTATGAGCGACTGCATCAAGAAAGAATCAAATCTTATTACTACTCCCTGTTCCCTGTTCCCTATTCCCTACTCCCTACTCCCTACTCCCTACTCCCTCCAAGCGCAAAAAATGCATATTTCCCCCTTCATCCCCTGCCACAATCGTTACATCATCCGGTGCAACGGCACAACAGTTGATAGCACTTTCTCCAGTAAACGTAGCAATAACTTCCCTAGTCTCGAAATCCCACACTTGGAGTGTTTTATCGGAAGATGCAGAAATCACTAGCTTGCCGTTGGATGTTACTTTGATCCGATTTATGGAGTCCGTATGACCTGTAAAGGTAAAGATTTCCTCTCGCTTTTCCAAATCCCAAATTTTAATGGTATTATCCTTTGAGCCAGACACGACGTAGTTACCATCAGGGGTTACGGAGAGAGTATTGACTGAATCCCCATGACCTGTAAGGGTGAAACATTCCTTTCTAGTTTCTAGATTCCAAATTTTGATAGTTTTATCCTTGGAGCCAGAAACCAAATACTTACCATCTGGGGTGATAGCTAAACTAGTTATCTCGTCCTGATGACCTTTGAGGACAAAACGTAATTTTTTTGTTTCCAGATGCCAAACTTTAATAGTGCTGTTAGTTGAACCAGCAATTACATGGTTACCATCTGGCGTGATTGATAGAGTTGTTGCGGAATCATTAAATATGAAGGTGATTAGAGAATACAATAGTTTATCCAATAAATATAATGTTAATGCAAAGAATGGTAATGCAATTGACCAAATTTGAATCCAATATTCAAATAAAAATTGAATATATAAAAAGAAAGATATAATACTTGATAGGTAAATAATAGATATTAATAAAATTGAATAATTATAGCAATATTGAGAGAGTGATAGTAAATTACAAATTCTCTTTATTGTACTGTAATTCCAGACAGTCAAAAAGTGATAAGATGAGGCAATAAAATTATTTATACAAATTAGCAAATTATTGGGCGCAATCGCTACTCCAATAATTTGCTTACTTACCATAATTTTATTTATTTCAAAGTCTTGTATTTTATCTATTAAATCCGAATATTTGCTATATATTGATAAGTTTAATTTTTGTTTAAAAAGTTGGTCATAAAAATGTTTAGGTATATTATTTATAGGTAGAATA
>NZ_JAAHIE010001312.1:0-1234 GCF_010671945.1 Moorena sp. SIO4E2 | reverse complement strand
CAGCTTTGTGGAACAGGCTTTGGCCTTGGCCTTTTGGCCTTTTGGCCACGCTACGCGAACGGCCACGCGTGCGCGTTTGGCCACGCTGTGCGAACGACGCTGGGACTTAACTCAGCATTATTCGAATGCTTATCTCTTTCATTAAATAACTGATCACTGAAAGCTGAAAGCTGTTCGCGTAGCGTGCGCGTAGCGCTAATCGCTGTTCGCTGAAAGCTAATAGCTTACGTTTTGGAACTCTTAGCACTATGGAGTTTTTCTGAAAAGATTGTGATCAGCTCCATGATGTCTTTGACTAATTCTTGTTCAACGCTGATGTCTTCTGATGATTTGTTGATAATTATTACTTCTGTATTGAATTCTTGACACATCGCAAATACTAATTCAGCACTAACTCTAAGCAGCCTATCTTTGTGAGTAATTACAACTCTGCCAACATTCCCCTGCATGATTCGCTTGAGCAGTTTCTGTAAGCCTTTATTTTGGGAATTGATTCCGGCACCTGAATCTTGAATTGTCTCATACTGCCAACCATTAGCAGTACTAAAAGACTCTAAAATCTTGATTTGCTTGACTAAATCTTCTTTTTGGTCTAGATCTGAAACACGGGCATAGTTAATGGTTATCCGATCATCGATCTGACCGACATTTCGTGGTGTAATGTGTTTGATATCAGCTACATAAAATCGCCTATGACCACTAGGAGACCGTTTTGACCTAATCTTTCCTGCATCTGCCCACCTCCTTAAGGTTTTAACTGAGACCCCTAGCTCACTGGCTGCTTCTCCAATACTAATGGTTAACCCTGACATGTTGGATTTATCACCTTATTTGAATCTAGTTTATTCAGCTATCAGCGAACAGCGATTAGCGCTACGCGCACGCTACGCGAACAGCTTTCAGCTTTCAGTGATCAGTGATCAGCGAACAGCGATTAGCGCTACGCGCACGCTACGCGAACAGCTTTCAGCTTTCAGCTTATGAGTTAGGTCGTCACAGGCTAGAAGCCTGTTCCACCCTATAGAAGCCTGTGCCACGCTACAGATGGTGCTTTTGAATAAAATAAGCTGACGGCTGACCCCTGACTGCTGACTGCTGACTTTGTATCTAGTTTACCTTTTATTATATCCCTTTAATGTAATAAATGTCTAAATATGGATACAAATTAAGGGAACATTGGTTATTTCCTACTCAAGGATGCTAATTTGTCAGAAACAATGCCTAAACGTCTTGC
>NZ_JAAHIE010001311.1:0-1236 GCF_010671945.1 Moorena sp. SIO4E2 | reverse complement strand
GATTTGATTACCCGGATATTATTAGCACCATCTTCATTAGTTGCTGGTGGTAATTCTTTACCATTCCACAAAGACCCGATAATATAGGGCAAACGGACATCACCATGTTCAAAAGCTACTAATACTTCGTCATCTACTTCTGGCAAAAAATAAATCCCTCGTTCATTTCCTGCCATTAGTGTAGCTATTCGCGCCCAGTCACTTTCGTCTTCATCACTTAGCCAGGGGTATTTCACTTTAACCCGACCTAGTCCTTCTGGGTCTTCATTGTTGGTAATTACACCAACCACGACACCATAAATACGAGATGCGATCGCTCGGTGGGATTGACTATCCAAAAGTAGTTCAGACAATTTCATTGAGCATTCCTCCGCACTGTAAATTTAGTATGATATTGGCTATTACAATAGCGATGCAGGACACTGGTAAGATAGTATTGACCGCTAAAGCGCTTGCCTACACCATCAATTTGAACTACTATTCCTGCTCGTAAATCTGTACGCCCTCGACAAATTCCTTCTCCACTAATTAACTCTAGATTGAGTTGCTGAAAACGGGCTTGAGCCAGCTGATCTGCTTCCGCTTGGGTAATCATTGGGTGATTGCTCAGGGTTTTTACTGCTGTACCAAAAGCATCTTCGCTTAAAGCTGCACCACTAGTTTCTCCCCCCATTTTGCTTCCTTCATCACCAGTGGCGGCGCGTCCGATAATTGCTTGCTTTTCTTTAGGATTCCAACCCTGTACTTTGACTTCATTCACTTGACTTGCAGAGGACATACAGGGATAAAATTCCAGTAGGTCATCAGTAAACATTAGGGTGAGAATTTCACTATCTTGATTAGCCGTAGGTCGAAATACTAAATTTCGATCTTCCACCATCACCTCATAATTAATTTTTCCTGCCCTTTCTTGCAAAAACTCCATATGAGTTTGATTAGCTTGTAAAATATAGTCATGCACCACCCCACTATCTTCTACTTGGGCAGAAAGTCCAACCTGCTGGGAAATTTGTGCTGCGATGTCACTATCTTTTAGTTGCACAAAAGTCTGGGTATGACGACCACGATGTAAGCGATGGCTGCGATCATAACCCCTAATCATTACTTTGGGTAATCGCTGAATCGTAAACTCTGGTTCTATAGCGGTAATTTCCCCAACCATGAGGGTAGTTAGGTTTCCCCGGTAACCCAATTTCACTTCTAGGGTATTCCCAATACTGAACAAAGAGTTATCCA
>NZ_JAAHIE010001310.1:0-1238 GCF_010671945.1 Moorena sp. SIO4E2 | reverse complement strand
GTTTTACCTACCTTGTATTGACGGATATTGAATCCGATAAAGTCAAAACCTTCAAAAGTATGGGTAATTTTAGTTTTGCTTGGTTTTAATTCCAAACCCATGTCATTCAACCATTTATTGATGATTCTTTGACATTCTTCTACTACGGTTTGGTCTTTGTGTATGATGACAAAATCATCAGCATAGCGAATTAGACTTAATGCTCTTCTATTTTTGGATTTTTCTCCTTTCATAGAGATAGCATGTTGTTTAATTCGTTCTTCCATTCCGTGGAGGGCTATATTTGCTAGGAGGGGGGATATTATACCACCTTGGGGGGTACCCTCGTTTGTAGGTGAGAATGTTCCATTATCCATTACACCGGCTTTTAACCAAGATTTGATTAGTCGCCGAATGGATGGATAAGTATTTAATTTTTGAAGAAGAGCATCATGGTTGATTTTATCGAAGCATTTGGCAATGTCGGCATCAAGTATCCATTTGGGTTTTTTACTGATGCTGTTGAATATTGCTTGAATTGCGTCGTGACATGAGCGTCCTGGTCTGAATCCATATGAATTAGGTTCAAATTTGGCTTCCCGGAGACGAAACCTTAGATAGTGGAGCCTTACTAACAAGCCTTAAAACCTTCTCTGCATAACCTTAAAACTATAAAGGCTCCACTATCTTGCGGTAACTTCTGACCATTCAGGTTCGAGTGCCTGTTTGAGAAGTGCTTGTAGGGCGCGGTCATATATTGTAGGGATACCTAGAGGTCGTTTTTCCGTCCGTCCGGGTTTGGGTATCCAGACCCTTCTAGTTGGTTGAGCCTTCTTAGAGACCTTCAGGCTGGCTACTAAGGCGAGGCGTTGCTTATTGGTTAAAGCTTTTACCCCGTCTATTCCGGCAGTCTTTTTACCTTTGTTTTCTTGGGTAACCCTTCTGACCGCTATCATTTTGGCTGACCTTGAAGTTACCGTAAGAGAGTGGAGCCTTTATAGCGACAGGTTATAGGTAATAGTTTTAAGTTATATGAATTAAGGCTCCACTCTCTAAGGTTTCGTCCCAGGATTTCATCAGAGTCTTTTGAAGCTTCCTTACCACGCAAACGTCACCACGTTGGGAGGCTCGATATATCCGTTTTTGCAACTTAAATATGGTCATTTCTAGCTTGCGCCAGTTGACCCTATTCCATTCTGACTGTGGGGCAAACCCCCGAGTTTTAGACTTGTTCATTGCTACTTACAGCTAAATCATTT
>NZ_JAAHIE010000131.1:0-15554 GCF_010671945.1 Moorena sp. SIO4E2 | reverse complement strand
TCTATTTTTAAGGCTTTTTGAAGTATTGTTTTTTGCTCTTGTGTCAGATAATTTTTTGCTGGCATATTTCCTATTATTGGGTTATTTATTAATTTTTATTATACCAATTTAAATGCCGAACAGCTTACCTTGGCTATTTTACATCCGTCTAAGGTTTAATATTAATAATTTAAGATTGATAATCTATCCTAAAAATCGTTAATAGCGATATCTTTATTATTTCATAATAATTAGATTTTTATCAGTAATTAAACGGAGTTAAAATTAGCTGTATTTGGTTATAGTAGTGATACCGTTATATAGCATTTTTAGTTGAGTTGTGAACATAGTCGCGCTTGGGTATTGGCAAAATGCAAGAGGCAAGAGGCAAGAAATTATATAGGGATTTTTGGTAAGGTAAAGAACTGTCATCCTTTTCAAGTGATCAGCAACAAATGCCAAATTGGCATGACAAACAATACCTAATAGACTAAGCTAATAATTAGATTGACATCCCCACGGGTTAAAACCCCGTGGATTCTGTGGTTATACTACAGCCAATGGGTTTAAACTACCTTGGCTTTAAGCCTATCAATAGACTACTAAATCCTTAGGCTATTATTAACAACCTGTCGATTAGTTTGGTGGTGGAAAAACCAATCAAAACATCTGTTCAAAACCTCTGTTGTTTTGGTATGAAGCAGGACTGGCAACCCAAAACTAAAGTAAAGTGCCATCGCGCTTGTGTCCCTCGAAGATTTTTGAGGTTTTGCGATCGCTTAAGTAGCTCATATCAGTAGCTCATATCAGTAGCTCATATCAGTAGCTCATATCAGTAGCTCATATCAGTAGCTCGTAGGTAGGGAACCATGACTTGGTGCATTAATCCCGATTGTTCTAAACCTTACAATACAGAAGATACCCTATTTTGCCAAGCCTGTGGCTCGGACTTACTCTTGGCAGAACGCTATCGCGTGATTGGGTTACTCAGTGACAAAGGTGCTTTCGGTAAAACCTATGAGGTACTTGATCACAACAGTGATCAAAAAAGTAATCACAACACTCTCAAAGTTCTCAAAGTCTTGACTGACTATCAATCTCGGGCAATTGAGCTGTTTGAGCAAGAAGCATGGGTGTTGAGTCAGCTGAATCATCCAGGAATTACCAAATCAGAAGGAACCTTTATCTTCTCCCCCAGAAACCACGAGATCAGCTTAAACTGCATGGTGCTCGAATACATTGAAGGACTAGATTTAGAGGAGTATCAGCACCAACACAACAAGCACCCTATTGACGAAACCTTAGCCTTGGAATGGCTATCCCAACTGTTGACACTCCCCGTCCTTTAAGGACGGGGAGTGTCAAATATATCTCCTTTGGTTTTCGGGTAGTCTGTGATTTGATCTAAACTTTAGCAAAGGGAACAGCGGATCACCGGAACAAAAATTATCACAATTCCTACACGGATTGCTATTTCAATCTAAACTTTTGATTTAAAGTGCAGCATTAACGCAATGGTTTATTTGTAGACAGTTTGCTTATCTTCAGCCTTGACAGTCAACCGTCAACCGTCAATCGTCAACCGTTAACAAAACCTGCTTAACACAGGACTGAACTAGACTTGGTAGTCACTCCATTACTACTGTCTTCTAAATTCTCAATAAAATGACTCCAAGGTTCTGTATAAGTTTCTGTGTAAGTTCTCGAAAAATCTAGAATAGGAGTTTCTTGTGCTGACCCAATCCAACCACTCACTGGACAAATTAACGGGAAAAGCCACTCATAGTAACTCTGGGGAAACGGAGTACTAGAGAGTTCCATGATGCTCTTATAAAATAGCCCAAACGTCCCTGGGTCAATTTTGTGCTTCTCGACAGCAACTTGGATGAATTCCTCTGGACTCAAGCCTACATAACTTTGGCAGATTGTTACCCAATTCTTTAATCGTCGCCTCGCCTTTAAGCTCAGCGAAATAAATTTAACTCCCTTGAGTTCCTCAAATTTAGGAGACTGATTTAACACCTCCTCTAGGCCGGTGGTATCCGTCGAGCCACTGAATTCCCTTTGCAACCGTTTAGCGATCGCTAAATTAATCTCAACTAATTGCTCTACTGGTCGCCACTGAAGCTCTGCCAAAATTTGCTCCATGGAAATAGGTGGTGTCAAAGTAGAGGGACTCGATTTCTTGTTCCGTTCAATAGCTTCGATCGGGTTTTCCTCACTTACCAAGAAGCTGATCAACTCTTCCGTTGTCCAACCAATACCTTTAGCCAGCCTCTCTAGCTTCTCTAAGCTGGGAGTATTATCAAAATTCATCCAATTTGTCAAGGTGTTGTTAGTGACATTGACTTGCCTAGCAAGTTCCCGGACACTACCAAATTTTTGAGCCAGTACCTTAATCAATTGACTTAGCCTTTGGTGAATTTTGCTGTGTTTTAAGGAACTGTCTTTACTTGTGTCCAATTTTTTTACCACTCTGTTCTGATGAAATAATCTAACACTTCCCGATCCGGTAAGTGTGGGCTCGGGCGTGACCATTATCGGCTTTGGTAGGGAGCACCCTGATCGAAATTGACCCCAACTGGCTATGCGATCGCATAGCCAGAAGCGAAGCGCGTCCATATAGCACTACGCATTCAAATTAGGACATTTTCTTGATGCAATAGCGAGTGGGGGAAACCACGGCAATAGCGAGTGGGGGAAACCCCCAAGACCGCGCTGCCTCCCCAAGACCGTAATGGTGCGTTTTCCGCATCTAATTATTAAATTCGCCACGGGTCGCACCTCTGCATCGCTCCTAAACTCCGAAACGTGAGTCTAGCTTACTTCTGACTTCTGACTTCTGACTTCTGACGCTAAGCGTAGCGCCATACCACCATCCTGCCAAAACATGAATGGACCATCGCTAATCTTCTCCGTGAAAACTCAGTGGCAACTCCCTGGTGGGCAAAAGAGTATCTTACGTATAATCACGGTTGTACAATATTTTTAACAAAATTAGGATGGTTGTGAAAAGGGTTGAACATCGACACCATATGTTAAAGCATCAGAACTGGGATAAAAGGGTAACCGCGAAGCAAAGCAATACCCTTAATCAGGAAAATCAGCAACTCAAAATTAAGTCAGATAAGTGCTACATTCCCATGACAAGTGGCCACGCTGGTTCTTCAACGTTAGTCCGTTGGAAGCAGAAAGTCACTACACAGAAAGTCACTACACAGAAAGTCACTACACACAATCGAGTGAATTTCTCGAGCTACCCACTGTGCCCTCCCCGCTACACCAAACCGGAGAAGCCTGTAGCTCCCCAAGAACAAGTAAGTAACTTAGAAGAAACCTGTGGTAAAATCATTCATCTGCTCTGTACATCTGACTATGGGAAACTGACTCAAGATGAATTGAACAGGAAGTGCCGGTATTCAGAACAGCGACTTGCCCAAGGACTGAAACAGCTTGAGCTTGAAAAGGTAATTCAGTTCAAGTGGGGCATGTGGGTGATCATTAATCACCAACCCATCTGTCCTAAATGTGGTCTCAAAACTCGTGTAGTTAATTCTGCCTTGACACCAGGGAAAATTAAATCAATCTGTTCAACATGTCTCGAGTTAAAGCGTATTCAGTCAAAATTGCCGTTTTGATGAACTGCACTAAATTCTTAAAGGGTGGAGTGCGTTGTGAGGAGAATGAGCAGCGAAAGCTGCCAAAAAATGGAAAATGGACAAGGAACCATCCACAAGCAGCCATTGGATAATGTGATTTATGGGATTTTCACCTGTAGCCATTGGTCATCCAAGAAAACAGTCTCAAAAACTGTTGACTCGAGATCTAGGAATCTGATTTGAGTTGTCAAACCTCTTAGGTGCGCTTTCCGTTTGCTAATTTAATTCGCCACGGGTCGCACGTGATCATGGGGTGATCAGGTGATGGGGAGGAAGTTGATAATAATGTATCCCTTAGCAGTCCTATGGAAATCAGGGAAACCATTAGTTTAATGCAGCATTCCTCCCCTCCTAACTCTACGAGTGTAGGCGGAATATCCAGCTGCAATTTTTAATCAACGAAAAACCATGCATCGCCCAATTTACCTAGACTGCCATGCCACAACACCTATGGATCAACGGGTGCTTGAGGCAATGTTACCCTACTTCACTGAACATTTTGGCAATCCATCCAGTATCAGCCATACCTATGGCTGGGAAGCTGAAGCGGCGGTGAAACAAGGGCGTCAGATTCTGGCAGATGCTATTCATGCCACACCGGTCGAGATCATTTTTACCAGTGGTGCCACAGAGGCTAACAATCTAGCCATTAAAGGGGTGGCTGAGGCATATTTAAGTAAAGGACGTCACCTGATTACCGTACAAACTGAACACAATGCTGTTCTTGACCCCTGTCATTATTTAGAAACCCTAGGGTTTGAGGTGACATTTCTACCAGTAAAAGCTGATGGACTAGTGGATTTAAGCCAGCTGGAGCAGGCTTTCCGTCCTGATACCATTTTAGTGTCAGTGATGGCAGCCAATAATGAAATTGGAGTGTTGCAGCCATTGGCCGAAATTGGGGATCTTTGTCGCCAGCATAATGTACTTTTCCATACAGATGCTGCCCAGGCTATTGGCAAAATCCCCTTGGATGTGCAGTCGATGAAGATTGATTTAATGTCCTTGACAGCCCATAAAATTTATGGACCAAAGGGCATTGGGGCTCTCTATTTCCGGCGTCGTAACCCCAGAGTAAGGCTTGCACCCCAGCTCCATGGCGGTGGGCATGAACGAGGGATGCGTTCTGGTACACTTTATACCCCTCAGATTGTGGGGTTCGCTAAGGCTATAGAACTGGGGTTAGAAGAACAACCCTCAGAATCTCAACGGTTGATGGAACTGCGGGAGAGTCTGTGGAAATCTCTCTCTAGACTAGAAGGTATCCAGATCAATGGTCATCCTACCCAGCGATTGTCCGGAAACCTTAACATTAGTGTGGAGGGAGTAGATGGCGCAGCCCTGATGCTAGGATTACAGCCTGTGGCAGCCGTTTCTTCTGGCTCAGCTTGTTCCTCGGCAACTGTAGCTCCTTCCCACGTACTATTAGCCCTAGGACATCCGGAAAATCTGGCTTATGCCTCCATCCGGTTTGGAATGGGACGCTTTAATACCATGGCGGAAATTGAGCAGGTGGCTGAGCATACGATCACAACTATTCAGTCTCTGCGGCAATCTCAAACAGTCAAAATTAATTGAACAAAATTGTTGAGCGCAGTCCCTAGCCATATTTTATAATTTGGGTGGGGTAACCGAAACCAGCTTTGAAATTGCATAGGTGCGCTCTTACTTGGCGAATTAAATTCGCCACGAGTCGCACCTGAAGCCTAAGCTTCTAGGCTACGATCAGATCGGTACGGCAGTGGTGCTATCCCGGTGAGGTTCCAACGCCCACGGGAACGGGCACCAAGAGAAAGGAGATTTCGCTCCTTAGGCACAACCAATTCCTGCAAGAACTTTAATAGATATTTTCTATTAGCGAAAGAATCCCCAACTATCAATCTTTGAATTAGTTCCGGTGCGTTCAATGTGAGTTTCCCTTGAGTTATCAAAAGAATTGATCTGCTATGATGATTGAAGCTAGCTAAGGCTGTGTGAAAATTCACCGTTAGCAGTCCGGCAGGGTCGAAGCCTATTAACTTTGGTTCTAGTGTTAACCACGACAGGACAAACCAATTCGTCGTCAATCTCTCAATGGTAGGGCGGGAATCGTCGAAACCCCAGTCAGAAAGACAAGCGGGAAACCCTTGAGTAGGCGAATCAACAGGGGATCAGGACATAACACGGAAATACGCGGGAGCGTGGTAGCCCCGTCTTTTTAAAGCGGGGAGGAAACGCGACACGGCAGTTTTAACTGCCGTCAAAAAAAATGTATAATGATGATGTGAGTACAGGCAGACGCCTATGTGATGAAGCGACTCTAGTACCGGAGAGATACCGACCCTCAACGATTACATTGCGCTAATCCTCTTGTGAACGGGTAAATAATTGCAGATCGCAGAGCGTACCGAACTGGCTAAGTGGTAGTACCTGGAAAGCATAATTTTTGCAAGAAAAGTAGCGGGAACTGTTGGGATTGAACTGACTGACAGAACTCAGTAGGGGCGCTTTGACTACGCCTGTAAGATTCGTTTATGGATTCTTAACGAATCCCCGCGTCTAAAGATCGGGGAGTGTCAAATCCCCAACAAGGCAAACATGTGTGCCTGTAAACCCTAAATCTAAGCAGTAAAGCTGCTGAAACAGGGAGATTCAGGAGATATAGACAGAAACCCTGAAGAATATCTTGACCTCTAGTCAGGAAATACTCAAGCTAATAAAAAATCAGAACTTTTGGATAGATTGGTGCCAATTCGGTAGTTTGTGGTAAATCCCGAACAATGCCGATAAGGGGTCAACTGACTTGTAAGTCCTAATCAATGATTCTCCGGAAGTTTCCGGAAAGTCGTCGGATTTACCTGGTATAATTGCCGTAACAGCCACAGAAGCTTGAGATTTGGGAGTCTGCTGATAAAGACTCCAGAAGCAATAATCGAGCTGAGAGCCATTGAAGTATCAAACAATAGTTAAGTTATTCTGTAGTAAATGCATTGGCTGTAAGCAAAAGCGCTTTTGGGATTTTTTCCTGAAAGCCAAAAGAGATACCTCCTCGTCAATTAACAATTGACGTGCTATACACGGCTTCCGGCATCTGCCGAGAATTACCGGGTTAAATTTATCTGTATGAAGCAGTTGTGGAAAAACTCAAGTTAATTAGGTGCCCTTGACCTTGGCGAATTAAATTCGCTGTTTGTCCGCGCCTCCAAGGCCGCGAGGGATTGCTCGCGGCCTTGGGTCGCGCCTTCGGGTCGCACCTCAAAAATTTTCGACTTTGGGACAGAAGATCCTAGTGGAAAGCGAGTCTTAAAGTATAGAACCAATGTCGCGCCTCCAAGTGGTACAATCAACAGAGCCGCTACAATCCCATTCACCAAACCACAAAACCCCCTGTCAGCACCCCCCTCTAAACAGAAGGGGCTTCGAGACAGTTTCAGGGCCATTGACTACAGCCATTAACTACAGCCATTAACTACAGCCATTGACTACAGCCATTGACTAAAGTTGTCCCTCAAACAATGAGCAACAAAATACTCTAATTATTCATAGTATATTTATTAGTCCCTGTGGCCGATCAGTTTAATGGCAGTAAATCACCGAACATTTCAGACCTAGAAATAGAGTACGACTCCTATCGTTAACTGTAGGACTAAGCGTACTACCAAGTTTTGAGGAAATTGCATGCCAAAGCAAATTATTATTGCAGAGCAACATCAACTTGCTGCTGTATTTTGGGAAGATCAAATTCAAGAACTAGTAGTTGCCACCGGTAATCACCAGGTCGGTGATATTTATCTCGGCGTTGTAGAAAATGTCTTACCGGGTATTGATGCAGCATTTGTCAACATTGGTGATCCCGATCGCAATGGTTTTATTCATGTGACAGACTTAGGACCATTGCGCTTGAAACGCCGGTCTGGTGCGATCACCGAACTGCTGACTCCCCAGCAGAAGGTGTTGGTACAAGTGATGAAAGAACCCACTGGTAACAAAGGGCCAAGGCTCACAGGTAATATTAGCTTACCCGGTCGCTATTTGGTGCTGATGCCTTATGGCCGAGGAGTGAACTTGTCTCGGCGGATTAAGAGCGAAAGTGAACGCAATCGCCTCAGAGCTCTAGCAATTCTAATCAAACCATCGGGCATGGGAGTGCTGGTGCGCACCGAAGCTGAAGGCAGAGCCGAAGAAGCCATTATGGAAGATTTGGAAAACCTGCAAAAACAATGGGAAGCTGTCCAGCTCGAAGCAACCTCTACCAGAGCACCAGCCCTACTTAATCGGGATGATGATTTTATTCAGCGTGTCCTCCGGGATATGTACACTGCTGATGTTAATCGGATTGTGGTCGATTCTAGTACTGCAGTCAAACGGGTTAAACAACACTTGTTGAGCTGGAGCGGAGGTCAAGCACCAGAAGGGGTCTTGATTGACCATCATCGCGATCGCATGCCAATTTTGGCATACTTCCGGGTCAATGCTGCAATTCGAGAAGCCCTCAAGCCAAGAGTAGATTTACCATCTGGTGGCTACATTATCATTGAACCTACCGAAGCCCTAACTGTAATTGATGTGAACTCTGGTTCCTTTACCCGCTCAGCTACAGCACGGGAAACGGTTCTGTGGACTAACTGTGAGGCAGCAACAGAAATTGCCCGCCAGCTGCGCCTACGTAACCTAGCTGGGGTGATCGTTGTTGACTTTATTGATATGGACACTAGGCGGGATCAGTTGCAGGTTCTCGAACACTTCAATCAAGCCCTAAAAGAGGACAAAGCCCGACCACAGATTGCCCAGCTTTCGGAACTTGGCTTAGTGGAACTGACTCGCAAGCGCCAAGGGCAAAATATTTACGAGTTGTTTGGTAAAGCCTGCGCTACCTGTGGCGGGTTAGGTCATCTGGTACATCTTCCCGGTGAAGTGGAAGCAGAAGCACTAGAGACCTTAGCACCGATCCCGTTACCGACGGAGCGAAGCATTCCAGAGTTCCCCGAACCCGTAGAGTTATCTCCTGAGAATGATCAGGAGTTGGACTTGCTCAATCACCCCAGTTATCAGGAACGGGGAGCGGTAAATAATCGCCGCCGCCGCCGCCGTCGTATTGATGACCCCGTGATTAGGGAAGAACCAATTACTAGGGGAGTAAATAGGGTGATCTCTGTCTCATCCAACTTTGATGCCATCACAGAAGCCGAGGTATCCACCTCAGGAGTAGAAAAACCCCAGCTAGTCAAGTTTGCTCAAGAGAAGGAACCACCAGAATTGGTCAGGGTTGAAATGAGCCCAGAAGAACAAGATGTTTATGGGTTGATGGGCATTTCCCCTATACTACATTTAGACCGAGAGGTGAAAGATCCTAGGTCAGCAATTATCTCAGTGTTACTGCCGGGAGAAAAAATCGAGGATAATGAAGAAGAATTATCCAATACAACTACCGATTCAACTACCGATTCAACTACTGATTTAACTACCGATTCAACTACCGATTCAACTAATAGTCAATCCTCCATCGACGATCAGCTAGAGTTAGATGAATCAGAATTGGTGCAATCTACTGCTGCCACACCAATTCCAGAAACTGAATCTGATCAACTGAGTACTACCAATGGCACTATTAACAGTCCCCCCATAGTGCGCCGCCGCCGTCGCCGTTCTTCAGCATTGGATAAATGAACACGGACAAAGCCACTGAAGTGTGTGAGTTACCGGATTTATCCGGTACTCCCTCCTTAGTGGCTGGAGTAGATGAAGTAGGGCGAGGTGCCTTATTTGGTCCAGTGGTGGCAGCAGCAGTGATTTTACCTGTATCTGTCCTGCCACAACTGGCTCTAGCTGGCGTTAAAGATAGTAAAAAGTTGTCCCGGAAACGACGCCAAAGGCTGTCTGAAGAAATTCAGGGATTGGCACTGGATTGGACTATTGGTTATGCCACTAGTGCAGAAATTGACCAGCTCAATATCTTACAGGCGTCATTGTTAGCTATGAAACGGGCTGTGCTTAAATTAAAAGTTAAGCCCGATATTTGTCTGATTGATGGGTTACAGGTGTTGCCAGATTTACCGATAGCACAACGAAATCTAGTAAAGGGGGATCAGCGATCGCTTCATATTGCAGCGGCCAGTATTGTAGCCAAGGTGTGGCGTGATGATTTAATCATTCGTCTAGCTGCCAAGTATTCAGAGTATGATTTGACAGCAAACATGGGCTATGGTACCAAAAAGCATCGGTTAGCACTACAAAAATACGGACCATGTCGGCTGCATCGCATGTCCTTTAGCCCCTGTAGTATAACTTGTTAACAAGTTAAATAAGTTGTTTATTAACAAATAACAATCAACCAAACCGATAACCCTTACCATAAACTGTATGGATCAGGGGGGCGGAACCCTTAATTTCGATTTTGCGACGCAACAAACGAACTAGAGCAGCTAAATTGTTACTTTTTGGGATTTCCTCGGATGGCCACAAATGTTGATAAATTTGCTTGTGAGATAATAATAGACCAACATGGCTCATGAAGTACCCTAGCAGTTGACTTTCTTTTTCCGATAGCTCAATTGGGTGTCCGTGGCGATAAGCAATTTGATTGTTTAAGTCTAATTCTAATTGTCCAACCCGTAACCGCTGGCTGGGATGGGCATCAGTCGCAGCAGAACGCCGAAGCAGAGCCCGGACTCTAGCGAGTAACTCCCGCAGTTCAAATGGTTTAACTAGATAGTCGTCAGCACCAGCATCTAATCCCATGACTCGGTCATCTACAGTGTCCTTGGCGGTTAGAAAAAGAACTGGGGTAGTGGCGTCATGCGATCGCATTTGTTGGCAAATTTCCAACCCAGAAATGTGCGGTAGCATCCAGTCTAAGATTAACAAGTCATAAGCGCCAAGGGCAGCTAACTCATTTCCTGACGCCCCATTATAAGCCACATCTACAGTGTAACCTTCACGAGTTAATACCCGAGACAGGGGGTCAGTCAGCTCAATTTCATCATCTACTAATAGGATACGCATTTTTTAGCGATCAGCAATTAATCGATTTTGTTGATAGTTGACGGTTGACGGTTCACTATCAATAGGTGCGACCCGAAGGCGCGCGCCTTGAGCTAATTTAATTCGCCAAGGTCAAGCGCACCTAAGTAAAAATTATACGACTTACGCAGGTACTCTATCTGTAGCGTGGGTTATTAACGAACTTGTAAACACCCAATTTATTGATAAATGGGATCAGCTACTTGATATACTGTCTTAGTTAAGATACAGTTAATCACAAGGTAATTATCATTTAAAGGCTAGAAAGACAAACCAGTATGGCTTGGGCATTGGTTACAGGTGGCAGCAAAAGGATTGGTAAAGCGATCGCATTAGACTTAGCGAAACAGGGCTATGATCTAGCGATTCATTACAACAGTTCTCGCCAAGACGCGGAAATCCTAGGGGAACAGATCCAGTCCCTAGACCGAAATTGTCGGTTTTACCAAGCTGATCTAACCTGTGACCAAGATATGCTCAATCTTTTGCCAAAGGTGAAAGCAGATGTTCCTGAGCTTGATGTGTTGGTGAATAATGCTTCTATTTTTGAACCAGCAACCCTAAAAGAAACGGAACTTGACTTGTTTGACAGTCACTTTGCTGTAAACTTTAAGGCTCCGTATTTCTTTACCCGTGATTTTGCTCGTCTTTATCAAAAAGGGAACATTATCAATATTATTGATACCAGAATCAACAAGAATGATTTTTCCTATTCTGCTTATACATTAGCTAAGAAAGCCTTGGCTAACTTAACCGAAATGGCAGCTTGGGAATTAGCTCCAAATATTCGAGTGAATGGAATTTGCCCTGGGTGGATTTTACTTCCAGCCGGGGCAAGTGAACAGTATATCGAAAAACTTAGACAAAGAGTACCCATGCATAGCCAGGGCAATGAGTCGCAGATTTGTCAGGCTGTTCGCTATTTGCTCTCTAATCAATTTGTTACCGGACAGTTATTATTTGTAGATGGTGGTCAACATTTGTAATCAACTGTAAGCCCTAAGCTTTTCAATTATAACTGATATCTGATAACTGATATCTGATTCTGCTAGCTGAAGGCACCTCAAGTAGCGTGGGCGTAGCGCATCAGCTGATGGCTGATAGCTTACGGCTGATAGCTGACAATAAACTTAATCAAGACTAGATACATCAAAGATATGACACAACTTACTGATATTACATCAATAAAAGTTAATGATTTCGGGAGCAAAAAACAACACAGTTATGTTGAAGCGCTGCTGGAGATAAAAAATTTAAGACTCAGAACGATAATTGGCTTTAATGACTGGGAAAGAAAAACTAAACAAGATGTTGTGATTAATATTAAGGCTGGCTTTACCCCAGGAAATTCTACAAAAAGCGATCGCGTTGAAGATACCCTAAATTATAAAACCCTAACTAAGCGTGTAATTAAAGCAGTGGAAGAAAGTGAGTTTAATTTACTAGAAAAGCTAACCCAGATGATTTTAGATATTGTAATGGAAAATCACCGGATAATATGGGCTAAGGTTAAAGTTGATAAACCTTTTGCTTTGCGATTTTCCGATTCTGTGTCTATAGAATTGAGTGCTAAACGATGAATGAAGTGGTAGTGAATGAAGTGGTAGTGAATGAAGTGGTAGTAAGTGTTGGCTCTAACATTGAACCTAATAAAAATGTAAAGCTAGCAAAAGATAAATTATCAAAAATTGATAATTTTGTTAATGAATCTCGATTTTACCTAACAAAACCCATAGGCTTTACTGATCAACCGGATTTTCTAAATGGTGCCTTTTTAATTCATACAGAAGACGGTTTTGAGACCTTTCGTCAAAAACTTAAACAAGTCGAAATTGACCAAGGGCGGGTTAAGCAAGAGGTGCGACCCGTGGCGAATTTAATTCGCCAACGGAAAGCGCACCTACCCAATAAAAATGGACCGCGCTGTATAGATTTAGACATTGTGGTCTGGAATCGAAGGATTGTTGATCCTGACTTTTATCAGCGGGATTTCATTAAAAAAACTGTGCTAGAGCTGATTCCTGATTTAAACGTTTAACAAATAACTAATGACTTACCCCCCGGAATCATAAGTATTCAACAGGTGCGACAATCAAGCGAATTTAATTCTTAGTGCTAAGAGCGCACCTAAGGACATGATCGGGTTGGTGATAATTTGAGGAGCACGGGCTTCTATAATTGAGCTTCTACAGGTATAGTTGATCTGATCAGTGAACTAATTGACCCCCTGCCAAAGCTCCCGAAGCTCCTTATATGATTACCATCGCATTACCCAAAGGCGCACTCCTAAAAGACAGCATCAAGCTACTGCAATCCGTTGGCTTAGACTTTAGTACCTTCCTAGACTCCGCCAACCGCCAACTCCAGATTCAAGACCCCAGTCAAACTGCTCAAGCTCTACTGGTACGAGCTCAAGATGTACCGGTTTACGTGGAATATGGTCAAGCTCAGTTGGGGATAGTTGGTTACGATGTGCTACGGGAAAAAACCCCGGCAGTGGCTACTTTAGGTGACTTACACTTTGGTTATTGTCGCATGTCATTGGCAGTTCGTGCAGCTAGCTCTTATCTAAGCCCTTTGGATTTGCCAGCTCATGGTCGCGTAGCCTCCAAGTTTGTTCACTGTGCTCGGGAATATTTCAATAACCTGGATTTGCCAGTGGAAATTATCCCACTCTATGGTTCTGTTGAACTTGGTCCGATTACTGGGATGTCGGAGGCAATTGTGGACTTGGTGTCCACAGGTCGTACCTTGAAAGAGAATGGCTTGATTGAAATTGACATTTTGTATGAGAGTACAGCACGACTGATTGCCCATCCCATCAGTTATCGCCTCAATACTGATGGTATGAACAATTTGATTGAGCAGATTCGAGACTTGACTCAGGTCAGTGCTGAGTCCTTAGTGAGTTAGTTATGAGTCTTTAATCAGTAGGGTGCCTTATTAACGCACCCTTACAACTAGAGTTATTCCGTAAGTACTGTAGAGTTGTTTAGCATAAACCTTTACAAAGTAATGCGACACTTATAATATATGATAAATGACATAAAAATAATCATAGTGATTAACTAATAAAGTCTCAATATGATTCATATTAGTTGTCAATCTATCTATCAAGAATAGCATTTTTTTATAAAATTAGTACGCCTCATCTTCTTCATCTCCCCTCTCCCTATAGTTGCCTATAGACTGTTACCTCACTAGACACTTTCGGGAATTGTATGGATAAGTGCCGCTAACCAGTTTTCCTGATACTGCCCCATAAGCAGTGCTAATTGTCATGGGCACTCAAGATGTGTTCTCAACTGTGTGCTCATAATCATCTCAACTAAACGAGACTCAAGATGAAGGTAAAAAATACGTTAATTGCTGCTGCAACTGCTATGGTTTTGGCTTTTGCTTCAGGGTTAAATGCTCAAGAACCAGTTATTGGTGATATCAACACCGGATCAGAATTGATTACCTCGGCAATTCAAGGCTTAGCTTCTAACAAGCAAATCATTAATGAGTGCGGTAAAGAGTTAATAATTGAAGATATTACTAGTGTTACTCAAGATTTACCTAATATCGAAGCCTACCCTACACTAGGAGAAATTCAATACAGGATTTCCTTCACACCTGGAGCTAATACTAATCCTAGCTACTGCGCTGGTAGCTTCAAGAGTCGCATGAAGTTAAAATTAAACGGGCGATACCTTAATCCTAGGGGTGCAGAATTATTATCTACTCCCAACACTTATGAATTTCGATTCATGATACCAGGTCAAGAAAACACTCAATTGTAAATTCAGAATGCCTAAATTTTATATGATACTACATTAATAAAGTACTCTAGGGTACTCTACAAACTTCTTTACAATAAAAGAGGTAAACCCTGTAGAGTATGGCATGGACTGGCAAGAGATATCTGGTAACTGGGTTTTAATCCCCAATCGTCCCACCGGGATTATCCATTTCCTGGGTGGGGCGTTTATTGCTACAGCACCCCACGTAACTTACCGATTGTTACTGGAAAAATTAGCAGCTCAACGGTATGCAGTGATTGCGACACCGTTTGTGAATACCCTCGACCATATTGCGATCGCACGAGATGTACTCAACCGCTTCGAGACTACTCTAAATCGCTTACAGGTAACCAATGTTTTAAGGAAACGGTATCTACCCATCTATGGTATTGGCCACAGCATGGGGTGCAAACTGCATTTGTTGATTGGCAGCCTCTTCAGTGTAGAGCGAGCTGGTAATATCTTGATTTCCTATAACAACTATTCCGCTGACCGTGCCATTCCCTTTGTGGAACAGTTAAACCTAAATCCTATCTTCCAGGTCGAGTTTACTCCCTCACCCCAAGAAACTAACTATCTGATTACTCAACGCTATCAAATCCAGCGTAATTTACTGATTAAATTCACTGATGACGAGATTGACCAAAGTGTTAGCTTGACCCAAACCTTGCAGAAACGTTTTCCAAATATGGTTGCCCTACAGCGGATACCAGGAAATCATTTAACACCTTTAGGGCAAGATGTCACGTTAAACCCAGGAGCAGTTTTTACCCCATTGGATGCCGTAGGTCAGTGGGTCAAGCAAGAAGTCTATCGCGATTTAAATCGCTTGCAACGGGAAATTTTGCGATGGTTGAATCCTCTAGCAGTGGCCTAATGTTGAAGGTTTAAGGTTGAAGGTTTAAGGTTGAAGGTTTAAGGTTAGTAGGTTCAAGGTTAGCTGGTTCAAGGTTAGTAGGTTCAAGGTTGAAGGTTAGCAGGTTGAAGGTTAGCAGGTTGTTCGCCGTTAGAGTCGATGTCCCCTATTACGGGGAGCACCTCTCCTTCAGAACCGTGCATGAAACTTTCGTCTCACACGGCTCCTAGATATTCTTAGCTGAGGTGCGACCCAGGGGCAGTTTATCTGCCCATT
>NZ_JAAHIE010001309.1:0-1242 GCF_010671945.1 Moorena sp. SIO4E2 | reverse complement strand
ATCATCAGTGCTCGATTATCATAACTTGAATCAATAAACAAGATCCAGGTGCGATCAATTTTTTAGCTCAAATTCACTACACTGTCTGAGATAGTGTTAACTTTGAACAATTTGCCTTGGCCTACGATAATATCTGCAAATACTTATCAGAAGCATACCCATCGGATTTTTTTCAGTGGCTATTGGGTGAAGAACCTCGGGATATTCAGGTACTTAAAAGCGATGCAGCGCGGTCTTGGGGGTTTCCCCCATGAGCGACTGCATCAAGACAGCGAATTAAGTGCTGAACCAATTCAAGCTGATGCTCTGACTCTACTCCAAAGTACTAACCAAATTCTGCACCTAGAATTTCAAACCCTACCCCCATCCGAGCCACCATTACCATTTCGGATGTTGGACTATTGGGTCAGACTACACCGCAAGTACCGATGTCCAATTGAGCAGGTGGTAATTTTTCTAAAGTCTACGACCTCAGATCTGGTATTCAATAACGAGTTTAGGGATATTAATACCTGGCACCGTTATAGAATAATTCGTCTTTGGGAGCAAGACCCTCAAGCACTGTTGGCCAATCGGGCTTTGTTACCCTTGGCAACTTTAGCTAAGAGCAATAACCCTAATCTATTGTTAGAGCAAGTGGTTGTGGAAGTGGATAGAAGCGATGCAGCGCGGTCTTGGGGGTTTCCCCCATGAGCGACTGCATCAAGACATTGAAGAAAAACCATTACGGGGAAACCTAGCAGCCTGTGTGGATGTGCTGGCTGGTTTACGGTTTGAGAAAGATTTAGTGCGTCGATTGTTATCCGAGGAAATTATGGAAGAATCAGTCACCTATCAAGATATTATCCAAAAGGGACGCCAGCGCGGCAAGCAGGAGGAAGCCCGATTCATTGTGATGCGTTTACTAACCCTGAGGTTAGGTTTACTTGACCCTGTGCTCCAACAGAAGATTGAGGGATTATCCATTACTCGATTGGAGGAATTGAGTGAAGCGTTGTTGGATTTTGAGACAGCAACGGATTTAGTGGTTTGGTTGGATCAGCAGCAGTAGTGCGTTCTTTATTCTTACGGTAACTTCAAGATCTGTTGCATTTTTCCAGGATTTCCGCTATAATATCTATATTGATAGCGGAAGGGTCGATGCTAACTCAAGTTAATAATCTTCGTTTAGACAGGCAACAGATTTTGGCTCTCAGGCAAATGTGTCATTTGAGCAAGAATATGTTCAACGTGGGTTTATAA
>NZ_JAAHIE010001308.1:0-1245 GCF_010671945.1 Moorena sp. SIO4E2 | reverse complement strand
TAGAGTTGCTATCACAGCCAGAATCAAAACAGAATGTACAGCAGTTGAGGCAGTTTTTAGAGTCAAAGGAAACCAAGAGCATCGACCCAGAGAGGTTATATGAACTAAGTGCATCTTTAGGGTATAGCTTAGAGTTGTGTTGGTCTGCTCAGGGAAGTCCAGAATTGATGGATGGGGTATTTGTGCCCAGTGAGTTAGCTAAAGAAGGGATAGTGTTAACACCCCTAACTCAAAAATCGGTGGTAGCAGGTAACTGGCATAATTATGGGAATAATCCCTTGAATTCCCAGTTGAGAAAGGAACTGATACCGCAGTTGAGAGAGTATCTGGAGTCGCGGTTGCCAGAGTATATGGTGCCATCGGGGTTGATGGTGTTGTCACAACTGCCTCTGACTCCCAATGGCAAGGTAGACCGTAAGGCATTGCCTGTCCCAGATGTGGCCAGTAGTGTGTCAATGGAGTATGTAGCTCCACAGACAGAGACACAGAAGGTATTAGCAGAGATTTGGAAAGAAGTGTTGGGTATAGAACAGGTGGGAATACACGATAACTTCTTTGATTTGGGGGGTCATTCTTTGATGGCAACTCAGGTTGTGTCTCGGTTGCAAAATACTGTTCAATTGGAGTTACCTATCAGTAGGTTATTTGAAAATCCTACTATCAAACAATTAGGCGCTGATATTGATGCCATAGATGACAACGCATTTTTAGCAGAACGACTAGAAACAATTTCTAACAATCAAGAAAAATTCGAGGAAATCGAACTATGAAAACATTAAAGAAATTTTTAGATAATCTGGCTAATCAAAATGTCAAATTATGGCTTGAAGGTGAACGCTTGCGTTGTAAAGCTCCAGAGGGAGTATTGACATCAGAGCTACAGACTCAATTAAGCAATCGTAAGCAGGAAATTATTACTTTTTTACAACAAGCTAATTTAAAGAGAGAATTCAAGGAAAACTTAATTAAGCCTATTGAGCGAAATGGCAACCCCCCACCATTATCTTATGCACAACAAAGGCTATGGTTCCTAGAAAAAATGGCCTTGAGTAGCAACGCCTACAATATGCCATTAACCCTACATCTAGTAGGTAAACTAGACTATGTAGCCCTACAAGAAAGTCTTAACCAAATCATCGCTCGCCATGAAACCCTGAGAACCACTTTCAGTGAAATCAACGGCACACCAGTACAAATAATTCAACCCCCCTTTGAATTAGAACTACCCAGAAAAGACCTAAGTGG
>NZ_JAAHIE010001307.1:0-1245 GCF_010671945.1 Moorena sp. SIO4E2 | reverse complement strand
GGCGTGGCACAGCTAAAATAGTGCAATAGAAATAGGATAACTGAGGCGGAAAGTATGGGAAGAGGAAAACGAGACAAGGTGATTCTGAGTCGAGAACAGAGAAAAAGGCTGGAAGTCATAAGCAACAATGGATACGCCCCAGCCAAAAAAATACTTCATGCTCAAATACTGTTGATGTCAGACGAAGGAGGGGAAGCAAAGCGGAAATGGACAGATAACGAAATTGCCTTAGCACTCAATCTCCATCGCAATACAGTGGGTCGAGTGCGAAAAAAATTCTTAGAAAAAGGAGTAGTGCCAGCGTTAGAGAGAAAACTCAGAAGGAAACCACCAGTAGAGCCGATTGTGGATGGAGAAACAGAAGCTCAAATTATTGCCCTTTGTTGCAGTGAGCCACCCCAAGGGAGAGGGAATTGGAGTTTGAGACTCTTAACTACAGAACTCAAGCGACGCACAATCGTCACGGAAATTTCTAGGGAAACAGTGAGACGAACCCTAAAAAAAACAAATTGCGTCCCTGGAAAACTCAGAGATTCTGTATTCCAGAACGAGATTTGCCAAGATTTGTAGCCGAAATGGAAGTAGTTCTAGACCACTATACCTGTCCTGAAAATCCAGAAATCCCCTTAATCTGCATGGATGAAGCCAGCAAGGAGTTACATGGTCACTTGTACGAACCGATTCCGATGCAGCCAGGAGTAAATGCCAAAGAAGACTATCACTACACCCGTGAAGGAGTCCAAGCCCTATTTAGGTTTTTTGACCCCAGCCGAGGTTGGCGACGAGTCAGTTGTCGCGACAACCGCACCAGCTCCGACTGGGCTATGGAAGTCAAGCAATTACTCGATATTGACTATCCTGATGATCACATTGTGCGCTTGCTGTGCGACAACCTCAATATCCATAACATCTCCTCTTTTTACAAGACTTTTCCCGCCTCTGAAGCCCACAGTTTGGCACGGCGACGGTCGTTGATTCACACGCCACGCAATGGTAGTTGGCTTAATGTAGCGGAAACTGAGCTATCAGTACTGTCTCAGCAATGTCTTGACCGTCGGATTGCCACGGTTGAGGAACTAAAGAATGAACTTGATGCATGGCAACAAGAGCGCAACAGTAGTTCAGCCAAGGTCGTTTGGCGATTTACTACCGAAGATGCACGAGTCAAACTTAAACACCTATATCCTGTATTTGAACTTGATGAAGACCTAGAATCTAATGCACCAAATTAGCTGTGCCACGCCA
>NZ_JAAHIE010001306.1:0-1246 GCF_010671945.1 Moorena sp. SIO4E2 | reverse complement strand
CTCCTGAAGGGCGGGGTTTTCACCCGCATCCGTTAGACAGTTAGACTTTTGAGGTTTTTATTCCTCGCGAAGTCCCCTACTCATACCCCTCTATTTTCTAGAGGCTCCTAGTAGGAACAAGCCGCACTAACTTCTGACTTCTGACTTCTGACTTCTGACTTCTGACTTCTGACGCTAAGCGTAGCACTATAAATCAAAACTCCCGTTGCCAGAAGATTAGGATAGCGATCGCTAAAAGTAGCACGATGTACAGTAATCCATAAAGTCCATTTAAAAACAGTTCTGGGAACGGGGGTAAGACACCATAGACGGCATCATTCTTTAAATTGAGCCGTGATAAATCCGGGATAACCAAGTATAGGGTTTCGGTCATCCGCTCAATGCCAGGGTTTTCGCTCAACTTGCTTAACTCCACTAAATCACGGCTCAAGTGTCCCATCATATAAATCCCAAACGTAAGTAACGTTGCTAGGAGTGAACTAGTAAAGACACCAAACATTAGCGCTACTGCTGTGATTAGAGACAGTTCTAGAAATTGGTAAAGCACCGAAACCAGGATGCTAACCACAGGGTATTCAATACTAGAGGCACGTAAGCCCAGCAGATAAATGGCAGTCATAGCCACAACCAGCACAGCCAATACACCCGATAACCCTAAGTGTTTGCCAATGATAAATTCAGCCCGGCTAAGAGGCTTGGGAATTAACACTAATACAGTACGCTTTTCGATTTCCTTGTTAATCAACCCGGTACCAACAAATACCGCCACGATTACACCCAGGATACCCATCCCAGCTAGACCCAAATCCAGAAAAATTTTCTCTTCTGTGGTTGCTGCTATCTCAGGTAACAGCCTCAGAGCTATGCCTAGGGCTAGGGCAAAAAAGCCGATCAGATATAAAACGCGATCGCGTATCACTTCCCGAAAACCATTAGCTGCGATCGCCCAAATTCTTGCCAAACTCACCTACTATCTCCTATGCTCCTCTTTTGCTTCCATCATAGGAGAGGTACACAAGTTTGGGATTTTTGCTATAAGCTTAAGTCATGGATGATAGAGAAGTCATCAAGAACCGCCCAGAATTCGCTTAGGTGCGCTTGACCTTGGCGAATTAAATTCGCCAAGTCTGGCTCTGGGCGCTCTGGCCTGGTTCCTGGTGCGAGGCGGGCGCGGCAGACTGGCGCTCCTCGGCCTGGTGGTCGCCGTGGTCGTGGACCTCGGCGTGTACCACTACCGCTACAACCC
>NZ_JAAHIE010001305.1:0-1247 GCF_010671945.1 Moorena sp. SIO4E2 | reverse complement strand
TAGCACATCCTGGTATGACAGGGATTTTGTTTGATATGCCAGATGTGATTGAGGGGGCAAAGCTACAGATAGCAAGCAGTGGCGTGAGGGATCGCTGCCAACTGGTCAGCGGAAACTTTTTTGAATCAGTGCCCGCTGGAGTTGAGGCTTATATCCTCAAACACATTATTCATGACTGGGATGATGACCGAGTGATCGCCATTTTGAAACAATGTAATCAGGCAATGGTAGACAATGGTAAAGTTTTGGTAGTAGAGCAAGTAATTCCTTCCGGCAATGATCCCTTTATCGGCAAACTGATGGATGTAAACATGCTGGTTATGTGTCCGGGGGGCAAGGAACGCACCGCTGAAGAATTTCGTACCCTGTTTGCAGCAGCAGGGTTTAACGTAACAAAAATTGTGCCAATCCGGGGCATTGTCAGCGTTATTGAAGGAATTAAGGCGACCGCAATTTAGATGGGTGATTCACTAGTGCTTAAACGTCCTCGCTTGTTCTGTTCCCGCTCGATTGCTTCAAACAGAGCACGAAAATTGCCTTCCCCAAAGCCCTTGGCCTGAAAGCGGCGCTCAATCACTTCAAAAAAGAAAGTAGGTTTGCCAAAAATGGGCTGGGTGAAGGTTTGAAGTAACAAAGCTTGGGGAAACTCTTCCTGGTAATCTACTAAAATTTGTCTGGTAGCAATTTCTTCCCATTCTGCCTTTGGTAAAAGGAAATTAGAGCCGCAATGGGTTTCCCACCACTGGCTGTAGTAGCTGGGAGGAACCTCAATAAAAGGCAAACCTCGAGAACGGAGCTGGGCGATCGCCTGGAGTATATTGCTAGTTCCAAGAGCAATATGCTGGATTCCTGGTCCACCATTGACATCTAGAAATTCCTGAATCTGGGAATTAGCAGAAGTCGGTTCATTGATCGGCAACTGCACCTGACCAGTGGGATCAACCATGACCTGAGAGTATAAGCCAGACTGTTGTGTCTGAATAGAAAACATTTGTTGTGGGCAAAATCTCAGCACTTGTTGATACCAATTTACTGCCCGCCCTAAATCACCAGCAGCTACATTAAGTACCACATGATCAATGCTGGTGAACATGGTCTGAGGATTGTTATTTACCTGGTTTCCTGCTATATTCAGGGACGGTAGCTTACTATGGGCACCTTGCGTGATCCAGTTCAACTGAGCAGGGAAAAAAGATTCGTCACAGATGCCATCCCGCTCCACGAGGGTATGAACCAGAGAACCCCAG
>NZ_JAAHIE010001304.1:0-1248 GCF_010671945.1 Moorena sp. SIO4E2 | reverse complement strand
GGCAAATGCTTATATACTAAGGTTACCTGATCGGAATGTTTGTCCATAAACTGCTTTACGCTTTGGTTAGCTTCGGCACAAAATGGACATTGAAAGTCAGAAAACTCCAACAGCACAATGTTATTTTTCGCCACACCAGTAGTAGGAGAATTTCCAATTATCGATGCTGGCTCTGTACTCATTTGCTGCAAAAATGCTTGCCTGGATTGGGCTAGCTCTTGCTGTTTTTCCTGCTGGTAAGCTTGCAGCGACTGTAAAATAGCCTCTGGATTATTCCGGATAATGGTTAATACTTCCGCTTCTAGTTGATCAGGGTTAGCAAAGTTGTTACTGCAACTGCTCAAGGTGAGCAAACACAGGAATAAGCTAACAATAGTTAAGGAAATTCGAGACAACTGTTTCATTTTCAACTGTTTACTGTTTAGTAGTAATGACCAACTGTTTACTATAGCAGTTTTCAGAGTTATCAAGTACAGTCCAATTAAGAACGCCCAGATATCAGTGACATAAGTCCTTTAAACCAAGTCAACCACCATCAGCTTTCCTTCGGGAAGCCATCAACAGGGGAGTTGTTCAGTCGTTGTTCAGTTAAAGCTTGTAAAATGCCATCCTCTATAATTCGGTCTGTTGGATTGTTTAGATTCCATAGTTGCTGGAAAGCAAGGACAGAATCAGCTCGGATGTCAATGGTATTGCCTCCTACATAGTCGAAATGTACAGGATCCCCCCATCCAAGCCATCGCCAGCCATACTTTTTTAAATAGGGTCTCCAACTCAAATAATCAGAAATATCGAGAGCTAAACCACTCTGATGATTACTTCTAGATGGACGAGCAGCAATTGGAATCTCGCAACGGTTCTGATTACGGTAATGGTTATATAGGACGAGTTGCTGAGCAATGGTTCGATAGGCACCATTGACAAGTAATGGTATACCTCTGTCATCAATAGCTTGTTGAAGTGCTTGTTTAGCCGCTGGTTGAAGATACGGCCAATTATATCCTGTCATCTCTACATTCAAATCTTCAAAACTGACCAGGGAATTAGGACGTACGACATTTAGCCTATCAATGAGTTGTTGATCAAGTCCACGAACCTTACCTATCCCCTGAGAGAATAAGCAGGTCGTAACATCCTTAACTATAGAGGGAATTGGTTGTTTTTGAGAGACTCTTACTTCTCTAGGGGGGGAGGGAGTTACTCTAGGTGAGGGACTTAGTATTAGAGCGTTTTGAAACAAGCTCACTA
>NZ_JAAHIE010001303.1:0-1248 GCF_010671945.1 Moorena sp. SIO4E2 | reverse complement strand
ATAGCATTTTTTCCATGGGGGAGTCGGGAATCGGGAATCGGGAATCGGGAATCGGGAATCGGGAATCGGGAATCGGGAATCGGGAATCGGGAATCGGGAGATGGGGAGATGGGGAGATGGGGAGATTTTTATTAAGGGTAATTATCCTGACATAATATTAGCCTTCAATGGTCGTATTTCTGCCTTTTGCCTCTTGCCTCTTGCCTTTTGCCTTTTACCTATTGCCTGTTCCCTGTTCCCTATTCCCTCCATTCCTCACGTTGCACCATCTTATCTACCCAAAAAGCACTGAATTTTAATAACATTGCTAAATCCTTTTCTTGGGTACCGAGGGCATTTTCGCCCGCAGCTTTTCTGGCATTAAACGCCCAATGTTCCCATTGATTAATCCAGTCTAGTAAAGCATGTTTAACCTGATCAGACAGGGTTTCGTCGCGGCGGTTGAGGATAACTTCTGCTGCTTGAGTCAATAAGCGATCGCATTCGGTTACACAAGCATGTTTTGGCAAGTCTTCTGCTAGTCGATACAGCAGAGGAGAGAGGTCAATATCTTGGTAATGCTGAATAAATTTCCACCAATAGTCTAGTAAATGACCTTTCATTAGTGCTTCTAAACTATTGCCACTGCCGTAGATAACTCGGAAGCACAAACCATCTTTAGGGGGAATTGAGGGATTAGCATCTTGTCTAGTTCCTGGGAGTTTCTTGGCTCTATCCTTCTCTGCGGTCCAAAGGTTGTCTAGAACCGTCGGCAGTGGTAAGCTTTTATGAGCAATCACAATGCCCATGCTCATGGTGGCACCCTCGCCCATGGTGAAATGGGCACGGTCGGGTAATCCTTCTAATGCTTGGTTGGGGTACCAGTAACCGCCGTTAGGGTCAAACTCTTGTTGGGGGTCTTCAGCACCACACCAAGCCGCACGAAGCGATCGCAAAAATTCCGGCAAGTCTTCTAGAGGCAACACGGCCATCACATCATCCCCGCCACTGTAGACAACCTTGCCGCAGAAGCGCTTTTCAGTGATATAAGGCACCAGGCGATTGGAAAAATCTAGTAAAGCACGATTCAGTCCAACATGGGTAGCTGGTCCCATGCGCTTTTTGGTCTCTAGCAGTTCGTTAAATCCCTCAACTTGCTGACTAGTTTGGTCTAGTTGGTCTGTAAGTATGTAGTGTTTATATTCCTTGAGCTTAGCACCAGAAACATATTTCCCCATGCCATCCCCATCAGCCAAAACAATTACCCAA
>NZ_JAAHIE010001302.1:0-1248 GCF_010671945.1 Moorena sp. SIO4E2 | reverse complement strand
GTTGAAGATACCTACCATCGCTGATAGAGCATGGCAATGTCTAGCCAAATACGCTCTGGAACCTGCCCATGAGGCAACGTTCAGTGCCTATAGTTATGGATTCAGGCCGGGAAGAAGCGCACAAGATTCTCAGAAAATGCTATTCCTAAACCTGTGTTCGACTAAAAACGGCATACAAAAAAGAGTCTTAGAACTAGATATCAAGAAGTGCTTCGACCGAATAGCTCACACCACCATAATGAAGGAATTAATTGCACCTTCAGGCTTAAAATACGGGATATTTAGATGCCTAAAAGCAGGAACACATCCCGAATTCCCTGAGCAAGGAACTCCTCAAGGCGGTGTAGTTAGCCCGCTACTAGCAAACATAGCACTGAACGGAATAGAAGAATTAGACCCCAAAGTCAGAAGCATTAGATATGCCGATGACATGGTAATAATTCTAAAGCCAAAAGATAACGCTGAGAAAGTTTTAAATAAAATCAAAGCTTTCTTAGCAAAACGCGGAATGGAAGTCAGCGAGGAAAAAACCAAGCTAACTAAGACGACAGACGGGTTTGATTTTCTGGGGTGGTACTTCCGTGTCCAGAAAAACGGAAAATTTCGATGCATTCCCTCAGAGGATAATCATCGAAAAATACGTGAAAAAATCAAGCACGTAGTCAATAACTCGAACTATGGTGCCGAAATAAAAGCACAAAAAGTAGCCCCGATCGTACGTGGATGGAGAAACTACCATAAGAACTGCTATATGAGTAGTTCCAGGGATTCTCTATGGTTCATGAGAAATACGGCTCACCAGAAATTCCGCAAAGAAAAAAAGGTAAGTCGCTATAAAGCTACTGAACTATGTAAGAAAGCATTCCCGAAAGTAGGATACAGCCAAAATGAACACGTTAACGTTAAGGGGACTAAGTCCCCTTATGATGGTGACCTAGTTTATTGGAGCAGAAGGAACTCGAACCTCTACTCAGATACTACCTCAGCAGCTTTGAAAAGGCAAAACCATTCCTGTGGATTTTGTGGACTAAGATTCCTAGAAGACGAGGATGTACACCTTCATCACATAGATGGAAACCACGACAACTGGAAATCAAAGAATCTAATAGCAGTACACAATAGCTGTCACCAGCAAATTCACTGGAGCACTCCTAAGGGAGAGAAGATCTAGGAGCCATATGAGGGGAAACTTTCACGTATGGTATGACAGGAGAGGTGCCCTCCTTAATCGGAGGCATCGACTCTAAC
>NZ_JAAHIE010001301.1:0-1249 GCF_010671945.1 Moorena sp. SIO4E2 | reverse complement strand
TAGGCCACGCTTCGCGAACGATAAAATCAACCATAATGCACTTCTCACAAAATTGAATACTTATCCATCCTTAAGACGATTAATCAAATCCTGGCTAAAAGCTGGTGTGATGGATAATGAGACATTCTCACCTACAGAAGAGGGCACTCCACAAGGCGGAGTCATATCTCCCCTTCTGGCAAATATAGCCCTTCACGGCATGGAAAAAAGGATTAAACAATTCGCAGAAACTATGAAGGGAAGTAAATCCAAAAATAGGAATGCATTAAATTTAATCCGATATGCAGATGACTTTGTCATAATGCATAAAGACCATTACGTGGTAGAAAAATGTCAAAGAATCATCAATACATGGTTGAATGACATGGGTTTGGAATTAAAATCAAGTAAGACCAGGATTACCCATACATTTGAAGGATTTGACTTCCTCGGATTCAATATCCGTCAATATCAAGTCGGTAAAAACCAGTCAAAACAAGGTTTTAAGACCATCATCAAACCATCTAAAGAAAAAGTTCTAGAGCATTACAGGCAGCTCGCCAAAGTTATCGAACAATACAGAGCTGCCCCGCAGACGGCTCTAATCAGCCGACTAAAACCCATTATAAGAGGATGGTGTAATTACTATAGTTCAGTCTGTAGTAAGGAAACCTTCAATACTTTAGGGCATATGCTATGGAAAAAACTCCGAAGATGGGGATATAGGAGGCATCCCAAGAAATCGAAATCCTGGGTAACCAAGAAATATTGGGGAACCATCGGGAAAGACAAATGGATGTTCATGACCGGGCAAGATAATTACTTGCCCAAACATGCCAAAATACCTATTGTTCGGCACAGAAAAGTCAAAGAAACCAGAAGTCCCTACGATGGCGATTTAATCTACTGGAGTACCAGAATGGGTAAACATCCCGAAACTACCATTCAGAAGGCAAAACTTTTGAAAAGGCAAAAAGGGAAGTGCTCCCACTGTGGTCTTACCTTTAGGGATAGAGACGAAATGGAAATGCATCACATCTTACCACGCGCTAATGGTGGAACTAACAAAGATGAAAATCTGGAATTACTACACCTTCATTGCCACGATGCCAAACACGGGACAAAAGTCAACGCCAAAGAGTTAGATGAAAACCCGTTTTAGAGGTACCAATGACAATGGTTCCGTTTGATGAGGAGCCGGATGAGGTGAAAGTCTCACGTCCGGTTTTGAAGACGAGTCAGTGGGGTGACTCACTGGCTTAGTTTAATA
>NZ_JAAHIE010001300.1:0-1251 GCF_010671945.1 Moorena sp. SIO4E2 | reverse complement strand
AAGACTCCACATGGCAAATAATTTCTAGCATCAAACATGATAAATTAAAAATTTTTTCCTATCCCAATGCGGGTGTCAACCGAGCTCGTAATCGTGGATTATCCCATGCTTCAGGGGACTATATTGCGTTCCTAGATGCCGATGATCTCTGGCATCCGGATAAATTAGAGTTCCAGTTAAACGCCTTACAAGCAAACCCCCAAGCCGCCGTTGCCTATAGTTGGACAGATTACATTGATGAATCAGGTCAGTTTTTGCGGCGAGGTAACCATATCACTCTCAATGGTAATGTTTATCCTCAGCTGTTGCTAACAGATTTTTTGGAAAATGGTTCTAACGTCCTAATTCGTAGGAAAGCATTTGACACAGTTGGTCAATTTGATGAATCCCTAACCCAGGCAGAAGATTGGGATATGTGGCTGCGGCTGGCGGCTCGTTATCCCTTTGTCGCTGTACCATACCCACACATTTTATATCAAGTCTCGGCTAATTCCGCCTCTTCTGATACTGCCAAGATGGAAGCAGGTTGCTTACAAGTAATTGAACGAGCCTTTGCTAGTGCTCCTGATTCTCTACAATATCTGAAACAGCACAGCCTAGCTAACCTGTATAAGTACCTAATTTTCAAGGCTTTTGAATCATTTCCAGAACGACACAAAGCCCTAGCCGCACTCCGATTTATTGGCCATGCCCTCAGACATGATCCAAGCTTTTTACTGACAAAGGTGACCTTAAAAGTATTGCTGAAAATTATCCTATTACTTATATTACCTGCTCCTCAGTATACTGCTTTACTGAATCGATTTCCAAGATTGTTGAATACTAGCACTATTCTTGGATACCTACGAACAGAACCTTAGACGGGTGCATCGTAAGCATTTAGCTATCAGCTATCAGCTATCAGCTATCAGCTATCAGCTATCAGCTATCAGCTATCAGCATTCAGCATTCAGCTATCAGCATTCAGCATTCAGCATTCAGCTATCAGCTATCAGCTATCAGCATTCAGCTATCAGCATTCAGCATTCAGCATTCAGCTATCAGCATTCAGCATTCAGCATTCAGCTATCAGCTATCAGCTATCAGCATTCAGCCATCAGCTATCAGCATTCAGCATTCAGCTATCAGCATTCAGCCGAAGGCCAAGGTCTTTGGCTGAATGCTGATGGCTAACCTTCAACCTGCTAACCTTCAACACTACTAACCTTCAACATCCTAACCTTCAACACTACTAACCTTCAACATCCTAAC
>NZ_JAAHIE010000130.1:0-15561 GCF_010671945.1 Moorena sp. SIO4E2 | reverse complement strand
TGTGGGCAAAAACAGTTTGCTTCTTTTGAGTATTCTAGATTATATTACTTTGCCCACCCTACTTTAATTGGTGTGATAGCTGATAGTTGATAGTAGGGTGGGCAAAAACAGTTTGCTTCTTTTGAGTATTCTAGATTATATTACTTTGCCCACCCTACTTTAATTGGTGTGATAGCTGATAGCTTACACTTCGTCTAAGGAAGACCGTTAAAAATATGACACTAGACTCGATTATTCCCTATGTTGTGCTGGCAGGGTATTTATTAGTAACCCTTGTGGTAGGTCTAGTTGGTTATCGCCAACAAAAAAACACTCCTGATGATTATTTTTTAGCTGACCGTAACATGGGAGCAATTCTCCTATTTTTTACCCTAATTGCTACCAATTTCAGCGCCTTCGCTTTTCTAGGATTTTCAGGATCAGGGTATCGCATTGGTCTGAGTTATTACGGAATGATGGGGTTTGGAACTGGCTTAATCGCACTAACCTTTTATTTTATCGGTTATCGAGTCTGGCTTTTAGGCAACAAACACGGCTTAATCACGCCTTCTGAATTGATTGAAGCCCGTTTCCGTAGGACAGGTGTATCCCCTGGGATTAGCAATACCCTCAAATTAATTTTTCTGGCGGTTATGGTAATTTTCACCATTCCCTACTTAACCCTGCAACCGATTGGAGCTGGCTATATTATTGAAACGTTAACCAATGGACAAATTCCCTATTTTACAGGGGCTACCTTTTTGACAGTTGTGATCGTGCTATATGTGTTCATGGGGGGGATGAGAAGCGTTGCCCTAACCGATGTTATCCAAGGGGTTTTAATGTTTACCTTAATGTTAGCGGCATTGGCAGCAATTGCTTCTAGTTTAGGAGGGATTGCTGAAGCTAACCGTACTGTCTACACCCTCAAACCAGAATTGTTTTCTCGACAGGGTATAGATAATTTTTTTACACATCGTAAGTGGTTTAGCTTTATGATTCTCTGGATGCTTAGTGTCCCTATGTTTCCCCAGATGTTCATGCGCTTTTATGCTTCAAAAACTAGTAATTCTCTAAAAGTTTCGGTAGTGATGTATCCCCTGGTAAGCGCTACCATGTTTATTTGTCCGGTGCTAATCGGAATGTGGGGACATATTTCCTTTTCTGACCTGACAGGAAAAGCATCTGATCAAGTGTTTCCGATGATGCTAACAGAACATACACCAATCTGGCTAGCCTCCTTAGTGATGGTGGGAGCATTAGCTGCAATGATGTCAACCTTAGACTCCCAGCTTTTGGCCCTCAGTTCCATGCTAACCAGAGATATTTATTTTGCTTATTTCCGTAAAACCGCTTCCCTCAAAGAACAAACCTTTGTTGGTAGAGTACTGATTGTTTTATTGGCAATTATTGGTTTAATTATCGCCAAAAATCCCCCAGGTACGATTACTGCGATCGCAACCCAAGCCTTTACCGGATTAGCAGTACTGTTTCCGACGGTAATTGCAGTATTGTATAGCAAAACTATTCATCCTCTAACCTGCATTGTATCGATTCTTGTGGGTGAAGCCGCAGTGATTGGCTTTCAGTTGGGGATTATTCCCAAAAGTCTTACCTTCGGTTTTCTGCCAGTTGTCCCTATTGTTGCTCTTTCAGCATTAATTATTGTTGTGGGATCAATCAAGCCGATCCGGAGACTTGATTGATATAAGGGAGTCGGGAGTCGGGAGCGGTGCGACCCGTGGCGAATTTAATTCGCCAACGGAAAGCGCACCGAGGGAGTCGGGAGCAGGGAGCAGGGAGTAGGGAGCAGGGAACAAGGAAAAAATCTTGTGTACCTCATTACTATGATAAATGTGGTCAGTGCTGAGTCTTGAGTAGACGTGCTTGAGAACTTGTATTATATTATAATACAAGTATATGACTTAGTTAAAAGCGTCTTGAAAACCTTGTAGGGGGGAAGCATTTGGGCAATCAATGTAGGCTGACACCCTAGTAAGTCTGTCCAAATACCTCCCCCTTCCCACCAGTAAAGAGACTACAAGGGATGCCAAGGGTGAACAACCGTCAACCAACCTTCAACCTTCAACCTTCAACCTTCAACCTTCAACCTTCAACCTTTAAGCTTCAACTTGCCAACCTTCAACCTGCCAACCTTCAACCGTCAACCGTCAACCTTCAACCTTTAACCTTCAACCTTCAACAAACGTCAACTAGCCGGAGGCTAATATGTCCAAAAAACTCGACCAAATTCTTGTTGTGGATGTTGAAGCCACCTGTTGGCAAGGGAAGCCACCCCCAGGACAAGAAAACGAAATCATTGAAATTGGGATTTGTGTATTGGATGTTGTTTCTGGGAAGCCCCTGGAAAAAGATAGTATTTTGGTAAAACCAGAACGCTCAAGGGTCAGTGAATTCTGTACCAAACTGACTACATTAACCCAGGAGCAAGTTGACCAGGGAATTTCTTTTGTTGAAGCTTGTTCAATGCTACAGGATAAGTATTTATCTGCTCGTCGAGTGTGGGCAAGCTATGGAGATTATGATCGAAATCAATTTCAAAAACAGTGTACATCTCGTTTTTTGAGATATCCCTTCGGTCCGAGACATATCAACATCAAAACCTTGTTTGCGATTAGTCAAGCTTTGCCCCATGAAGTTGGTATGGCACAAGCTTTGGATTTACTCAATCTACCGCTGGAAGGTACTCACCACCGGGGAGGAGATGATGCTTGGAATATTGCTCGGATATTCTCAACCTTACTTTTGCAATTAAGAACTAGACCATGATCTCGACTAGACTTTTTCCAGAAGTCGGGAATCGGGAATCGGGAATCGGGAATCGGGAATCGGGAATCGGGAATCGGGAATAGTGAACAGGGAATAGGGAATAGGGATAATAATTGATGAAAACAGTATAAAAAAAAATGTATCGCGGTCTTTAATAATGTTTATCACCACTATTTTAAACTTACAGGGTTTTTCATAGCTATCAGGTACACAGGATTTTTTTACTATTACCTATTACCTATTACCTATTACCTATTACCTATTACCTATTACCTATTACCTATTACCTATTACCTATTACCTGCTCCCTGCTCCCTACTCCCTGCTCCCTAAAACTTAAGAATTTGTACCTCACCCAATTGAAAACTGCTGTATCAATATGAATCCGTCTCGATTAGTAAAAATTAGTAAATATTTGAGTCAGCATCTTCGGCACCAGCCTCAGAGAATTGGAATCACACTCGCTCCTGGTGGCTGGGTTGGTGTTGAGGAACTACTGGCGGCGTCTAAAAAGCATTCCTTTCGGATCAGCCGTGCTGATTTAAATGAAGTAGTTGCCAAAAATGACAAGAAGCGCTTTTCTTTCGACTCCACAGGTACCCGAATTCGTGCCAATCAAGGTCATACGGTTCAAGTCGATTTGCAACTAGAAGTTGTGGTTCCACCAGATGTGCTTTATCACGGTACGGGTCACCGCGCAGTTGAGTCAATTCTGCGCCAGGGTTTGTGTAAAATGTCGCGACACCATGTCCATCTATCGACGGATATGGCAATTGCAAAAAAAGTTGGAGCAAGGCATGGTCGCCCTGTGGTTTTTGCCATTGATGCTGCAGCTATGCACAAAGCTGGTCACAGCTTCTATTGTTCCGATAATGGAATCTGGTTAGTGGATTGGGTCTCACCAGAGTATTTACAGTTTAAAATTAAGTAAAAATGTCATCGACAAGGTGAGAAAAAGCATAAAAGCTGTAGATGATCAACAGGATAGCCATTACCTGCACCATACGGGAATTAGAGGAAGGCATGGTTGTACCCCTTACCCACATGGATACGGCTGCTCCCATGGCAAAGCTAGAACTGAGTACCAGATAGGGCCAGTCACTGGTATATCCCCAGGTGGCTAGTAAAGCCATTGCCAATGAGGTCATCATTAATTCAACGAACTCTGGTGGATTGTACTGGGTTGAAAGCACTAATGTTCGCCACCAAAACTGCCAAAGTCTCATAATTAAAGCAGATAGTTAATGCTCTAGGCTAGCGTTGACTGAAGACTCTGATATTGTAATATAGTTATGCTTATAGTTATGCTGCTGTAAATAGCTTAGAGCTTCTTGAGTTTTAACTTGAGGAAAGTTCAGGTAGAAGCGGCTAACACTTAGAAAGGGTTCCGGTGTTTGTAAGATAACCATGCGATCGCACCACTGTGATAACCAGCGTATTAATCCTCTTGGTGCCACTGGTGTGCAAATCCAAACCTGTGCTGGATTGTGGGCTTTTACTGCTTCGGTTGCTGCTGCTATGGTCATCCCAGTAGCAATGCCATCATCAACCAGCAAGGCTAGGGCACCAGTAGGATTGGTTTTCGGACAACCCGGTTGCAGTTGAGCTAGCTGAGCTTGGGCTTTTTCTTGAGCTTGAGCTAATACTATTTCTCGCCATTGAGGATTTTTGTTTCGCCATCGCCTTTGCCCAGACCACAGTACAACTCCCGACGAAGTCACTGCACCGATTGCTAATTCTGGGTTGCGAGCCGTGGTAATTTTTTTGGCGACTATAATATCTAGGGGACAATCCAGTGCCCGAGCTACTGGTGCTGCTACTGGGATACCCCCCCGAGGTAGTGCGTATACAATAGGCTTTGCATCAATACCTGTAGCGTGCAGCCTGCTCACCAGGGGGATAAGTGCTTGAGCGAGTTGCTCACCGGCATCAGCGCGATCGCTAAACAGCGGGACAGTGTGCATGGCTTCCTCCGGTATGAAGTTGCCTGACTTATATTATAATTACCGATTTTTGTCAAGATTACTGTATCAAAAGAAAGAATTGTAATAATTAGTTGCTCACAATCTCCTGAATCTACTATTAGTAGTAAGGTGCCTTATGCCTGCAAAAATTTCTGTGAGTCCTCATGTCCAACGGAGAACAACTTAGTCTTTTTGACGAGTCAGAGTTAACCCCATCACCGCCCAACAATGTCCAAAGGGAGCTAATCCCCACTGATGCCAAAATCCCTATTCCTGCTGGCACTTACGAAACCATGGAATCATTGACACAACACTGTCAATCTTGCCAACGCTGCGAATTAGGAGCTACCCGCACTCAAGCTGTTATTGGACGTGGCAACCCTAAGGCCCTAATTATGATTATTGGAGAAGGACCGGGTAAACAAGAAGATGAGACCGGTAAGCCCTTTGTAGGCAGAGCAGGGAAACTGTTGGAGAAAATTTTGGCATCTGTGAAAATCGATAGTGAACAAGATGTATATATTTGTAATATGGTCAAGTGCCGACCTCCTGGTAACCGCACCCCTACTCCTGATGAAATTGAGGCGTGCAAACCTTACTTGTTGGAACAAATCCGCCTAGTAGACCCCCAAATTATTCTGTTCACTGGTGCGACAGCGGTAAAAGGCTTAACTGGTAACAAGAAGGGCATTACAAAGATTCGCGGCACCTGGATGGAATGGGAAGGGCATAAGTGGTGTATGCCCATTCTCCATCCTGCTTACCTACTCCGGAATCCGAAACGAGATCCAGGTAGTCCAAAGTGGCTGATGTGGCAAGATATCCAGAAAGTGCGTGCTAAGTTAGACGAGATTCGATCTTAGATGCAATAGATATTAGGGAATAGGGAGTAGGGAGTAGGGAACAGGGAAGAGATAAGAGGGAAGAGATAAGAGGGAGTAGAGATTAGTTAAGTGTTAAGTGTTAAATGCTAATTGTTAATTGACAACTTTCAATGGTAAATTAAAACTTTTTATTCCAATTTTAAATTGACGAACAACCAAGAATGATAAGTAGTCAACCGGATAGGATACAACCTAATTATATAATTTTTAATAGTAATGACGTACAGTCAATTTTATTCCCCCTACTCCCTCGGTGCGCTTGACCCGTAATTAAATTCGCCACGGGTCGCACCGCTCCCTACTCCCTACTCCCTAAAACCTAATAATTTGTAGCTGACCCAATTGAAAACTGCTGTAAAAATGATTATTGATGAAACTTGGTACCAACGACCACCTGGAGTTTCTGACGCTACCTCCGCTGGTGGTATTGTTGCCCGCCGTTGGGAGCAGCAGATATACATTGCTCTTGTTCAAGAAGGCAATAGACTTGAATACGTCTTACCCAAAGGTCATGTAGAACCAGGAGAAACCATTTTAGAGGCGGCAGAGCGCGAAATTGCGGAAGAAGCGGGCTTAAATGACCTGAAATTTATTGCTGAACTGGGAGTTAAGGAACGATTAGACTTTGCCAAACAGTGTTGGAAAAAAACTTACTATTTTCTGTTCATTACTGACCAAATTGACGGCACTCCTACTGATCCAAATCTCAGTTACCAGCTGCGGTGGTTTCCGATAGATGAATTACCAACATTATTCTGGCCAGAACAACAAGAACTGATTCAAACCAATAATAAGCTGATCCAAAAGTCTTTAGGGATTGAATAAGAAATGGGGAATATCAAATTCCCCATCAGTTACTGTTAACTAAAAAGCACAACACTATTGCTAAATCACACCACAAGCCACTCGAGCACCACCCCCTCCCAAGGGTTTGGGAATATCTGAATAATTGTCACCTTGAGCGTGAATGATCAGAGAGTGACCCTTAAGGTCAGCAACCTTTAACCGTGGGGCTACTACTGGAGTCTTAGCAACACCCTGTTTATTAACCACTAGCCTTGGCAAATCACCTAAATGACCATTACCGAATGGTCCTTCATGTTTGCCGGTATTTTCTGGATCATAATGACCACCAGCAGCTAAGCCAGAAACTACTTTACCTTCCTTCTGGCCTGGACCACAGTTGGGCTTTGCATGGACATGGAAGCCATGTTCTCCAGGAGTTAATCCAGACAGATTCGAAGTTAGCTGCAGACCCTTCTCGGTTTGGGTTGCTTTGACAATGCCAATCTCTTCACCAATGCCTTTGGTATCAGTCAAATGCATGGTGACGGTTAGTGGTGTTGACACGGATTGATTGGAACAAGCCGAGATTATAAATATTGCGATCGCAGCTAATAGGCTGATAATTTTCATACTCAACTACACCCCACTTACAGATAGGTCTCCAAGGGTTTGAGAACCTTTTGGATTTCCGTTTCGCTATTCCCTACCGTAACTTTTTTGAGCTTGAGCTGAGTTTTCCATCCTTCTACGGTCAGACAAAGTAGGATGATGATCACTATCGAGCTCAGGGCTCTCAACTGGAGTATACAACAGTGACGCGCTGATTCTAGAGAAAATCAGCTGACAGCGGTCAGCTGACCGCGTAGCTTGCGTGGCACAGGCTTCGACGCTGGGAGGTAGCGCATATGCGCTACCTAAGTATTAATCCCGATCCAGGTTGGATAGTTGAGTGTTCACATGAGCCAGATAGCTAGAATCATGGATGGTTTCTGGGGATAATCTTCCTCTTGCAATAGCACTGGCTACGAGGTCTTTGGCGGTAATTCTCTTGCTTTTTATAGCGCTGATGAAAGCAGCATTACTGGGAATACCTTGGTCAGCAAAGTAGCCTTGATAACCGAGATAGACCAGGTTAAACGGTTGAACTTCGACAATATTGTTACGGCTGGTGGTGGAGTTGGCAGCGATTTCCGATGCTAAGACGGGAGTGGTAGCGGTGGCAATCAACAAAGTGCCTAAACTGCCAAGTACGAGACGTTTCATTTTTGTTCCTCCTAGGGTTGATTCGCTTAATTGGTTAACTGCTTATCTTTAATTACTAGAATGTAGGTCTTAACTTATGTAAGCATTCAGCTATCAGTTAATGTTTACATAAGTATTAATCCCGATCCAGGTTGGATAGTTGAGTGTTTACATGAGCCAGATAGCTAGAATCATTGATAGTTTCTGGGGATAATCTTCCTCTTTCAATAGCACTGGCTACGAGGTCTTTGGCGGTAATTCTCTTGGTTTTTACAGCGCTGATGAAAGCAGCATTACTGGGAATACCTTGGTCAGCAAAGTAGCCTTGATAACCGAGATAGACCAGGTTAAACGGTTGAACTTCGACAATATTGTTACGGCTGGTGGTGGAGTTGGCAGCGATTTCCGATGCTAAGACGGGAGTGGTAGCGGTGGCAATCAACAAAGTGCCTAAACTGCCAAGTACGAGACGTTTCATGTTTGTTCCTCCTAAGGTTGATTCGCTTAATTGGTTAACTGCTTATCTTTAATTACTAGAATGCAGGTCTTAACTGAGGAGGAAGTGACCGTTAACTGAGAATTTGATAAGGTGTTGCTAAGGAAACTGAATTAACCCTGGTTGACTGACAAAACTAATCAACCACGTACTGGTACGAAAGTATTTTGAATTCCAGTCGATACCGTCGTTTATCATGTTGTTTTCGTGAGGCCATCACCGGGTCAGGATCATGAGCAACTCAGGTGCGACCCGTGGCGAATTTAATTCTTAATGGTAAGAGCGCACCTATGTGAAACGAACCCGACGAATCAGTCTCCAGGCATTTTCCCTCGGAGGCTTTGACATCATGTTTATCACTACCCTCGCCTTGACCTACTGGTTTGCCGTAATATCATGTCAGGATAATTACCCTTAATAAAAATTTCCCCCATCTCCCCACACTTCCCACCCTCCCCACACTTCCCACCCTCCCCACCCTCCCCACCCTCCCCACCCTCCCTCATAAGGGTAGGTTTTTTACAAAGACCTCAGGTGTGGGGTGACCGGGTGTGGGGTGACCGGGTGTGGGGGATAAGAAAATGTACTTAATTTGTCGTTAAAAATCATCAAGACAGTGAGATGCACCCACAGGGAATCGGAAAAAAAACCTGTGTACATCATAACTATGATAAACCCTATCAAACACTACTAAATATAGCATTTAAAAATAGATAATCAACCCCAATGTTGATGATTTAGCATAACACAAAAAAATACTGGTATATATTTTATGCTGCTCTTAATTTACCTAACATAATTTTATTTTTCATGAAAAATAAAATTATAGTATAGCAGTCGCCAGAGCAGTTAGGACATGACAAAAGTCTCACACCCTTTGTAAGCGCAAGAGTTTGACTTCTGACTTCTGACTTCTGACTTCTGACTTCTGACTTCTGCTATATTTATAGGTATAATAAATAAATTAGGATAATTTTTAAGGCTATATTACCTACTCCCTATTACCTATTACCTATTACCTGTTACCTTTTTAGATCAATCCTAGTTTCACATATCATGTGAAAACGCTATAGTTTTAAAATTGCTGTCAGTGTGGGATTATAAGATAAGAGCCGAAAGAAATGAATGTTATCTTGCCCCTGAGGCATAATCGATGAGTGCAGAAATTATTTGTGTAGGTACCGAACTACTGCTGGGGGATATTCTCAACAGCAATTCTCAGTTTTTAGCCCAGGAGCTAGCCGCATTGGGGATTCCTCACTACTATCAGACAGTAGTGGGAGATAATATCGGGCGTTTACAGCAAGTATTGGCAATTGCTAGTGAGCGCTCCACTATCCTAATATTTACTGGTGGTCTTGGTCCGACGCCCGATGACTTGACCACGGAAGCGATCGCTAAATTTTTTGGGGCTCCTCTGATTGAAGAACCAGATGTTATAGAGGACATCACTCAGAAGTTTGCCCGGCGGGGACGTCAATTAACTACCAATAACCGCAAGCAAGCCCTAATCCCGGAAGGGGCACAAGTATTACCCAACTTGAATGGAACAGCTCCTGGTATCATCTGGAAACCCCGTGCTGATTTAAGCATTCTCACGTTTCCTGGTGTTCCTAGGGAAATGCATCAGATGTGGCGAGACACGGCTGTTCCCTATCTCAAAAGCCAAGGCTGGGGTAAAGAAATCGTTTATAGCCGGATGTTGCGGTTTTGGGGAATTGGAGAATCGGCTTTGGCTGAGAAAGTTGCTCCCTTTTTTGACCTTACCAACCCCACCGTTGCTCCCTATGCTAGTAAGGGACAAGTTAGGTTAAGAGTTTCTGCCCGTGCGGCTTCAGAAAGTGAAGCGCAACAGCTAATTGAACCAGTAGCCCAAAAATTACAGGAGATTGGGGGAATTAACTATTTCGGTACTGACACCGATACCCTAGCCTCTGTAGTGGGTGAGCTATTAACGGCTGCCTCAGAAACTTTGAGCGTAGCAGAATCCTGTACTGGCGGCGGTATTGGCAGTATGATAACCAGTGTCCCGGGGAGTTCTAATTATTTTCTCGGAGGTATCATTGCTTATGATAACGCTGTGAAAACTGGTGTACTGGGAGTGAATTCCTCAGATTTGAAGGCGATGGGGGCGGTAAGTAAGGTTGTAGCAGAGCAAATGGCAACAGGAGTGCGATCGCTTCTTTCTTCAACCTGGTCACTTAGTATTACAGGCATAGCTGGACCTGGAGGCAATACCGATACCAAGCCTGTGGGTCTAGTTTACATTGGTCTAGCCGGACCAGATGGCATTTTAGAATGCTACAAGTACACCTTGGGTCAACATCGGAGTCGGTCTGACCTACGTCACATCAGCGCCTGCTATGCCCTTGATCGCCTACGGTGCAAATTGCTGAGTCGGTGAACTTGTTAGTTAGCGTTATTTAGCAGGCAGTAGTGCACCCCATCACCCTGTTCAATCTAAATTTCAAGCTAAATCCCTGCACCTGGGGGCCAAGTGGTGAAAATAAACACCACCACAGTAGCGATCGCAAGCATTGCCTGAATCAAATTTCCTACCAATGAACCGACTACAATCCCCAAGCCAGCTTTAAAGGATTGCTTAATTCTATCCTGTAACTTTAACTTCCGTTGATAGAGAAACTCACCTACAAACGCCCCTAACAACGGTCCAAGCAAAATCCCTAGTAACGGTCCGCCGAAGGGCAAGGCGGGTAAAAGACCAAACACCCCCATGAACAAGCCGATTATGGAACCAATTTGTCCCCAATTACTAGCACCAGCTTTTTTGGCTCCCCAGTAAGCGGCTAAAAAATCGACCCCCATACCCAGTAGCAACACAAAGATAGCTACGCCCAATGCCCAGGTGACGCTACTAAAGCCCTCAGCAATACCCCAAATTATGGTGGCAGCTAAAATCAACATGGCACCGGGAATGCCAGGAACAACCGAACCAATAATGCCTACTAGCATCAGCAGAATCAGGAACCAGTACAAAATGATTAACCACATTATTTAAATTCGAAGCGGTACCCACATCTTATAAATGACCAGAGAGAGTATTGGCGACTTTATCAGCAATCCCCTCAATCCACTTTTCATCTTGTTTAGTGTAACTTCGGGGAGCATTGGCTGCCAAAATTAGCGCTCCTTGGTTGCCAATCGGTTGACATATGACACCTTGTGTGTTATCAGGCAAGTAGTCAAATTCAAGTCGCCCTGGATAGAGCTTCAGGTTAACCAGATACACGGCTTTTTGAGTTTCTAGAACCCGCTTGAGAATGGCTCCAGGCTCGACTTGGGGATTTTTGCCCAAGATCCCCCGCCGGAGCAGGACTTTGCCTTGGTATACCACCACAAGCGATCGCGTTACTGTATTAGTCAGTAATAGATGGGATGCCCAGGCTAATTCAGTTTTGACCTGATCTGGCAGCTCTGGAGCGAGGTCGAAACCCTCTTCGCCAATCAGTTTAACGGCATCAGGAGGTTTGGGCTGTACCTGCTGCCACAGTAAACCTGTCAAAATCAATACAGCACAAACAATTACCCCTACAGCATCAGAACGAGCTTGAGAATTGGTGAGCTGGGAGGTTAATAAACGATTGATCAGCAACAGACCCCCTGCCAATCCTCCAACCGCAAATGGCAGCAGCCGCAGTACATCATTTTGGTCGGGTTTAGCCATCACTCACCTGTTGGTTATTAGTTCAGGACTTACGCAGCTGAAACGAAACATCAAGGTGTTATTATTTGTCATCTGGTTCAATGATCCGTTGGAACAAATAACCTGTACCTCGTGCGGTGAGAATTAGCTCAGGATTACTAGGATCATCCTCTAACTTGGCTCGTAACCGGGAGATGTGGACATCTACTACACGGGTATCCACATGGCGTTCAGGGGTATAGCCCCACACTTCCTGCAAAATTTCAGAACGGGAGAATGGTTCTCCGGAACGTCTGACTAATAACTCTAGAAGACTGAACTCCATCCCAGTCAGGCGAATCCGCTCATCCCCTTTGTAGACTTGTCGCTTATTGGTGTCGATTTTGATACTCCCGACATGAATCACCCCAGAACTAGGAATACCAGCAGCCCCCACTTTATCAAACCTGCGCAGTACGGAACGAATACGGGCTTCCAATTCTTTTGGAGAAAAGGGCTTGACCACATAGTCATCTGCTCCTAACTCTAGACCGGTAATCCGGTCAGCTACATCCCCTAAAGCAGTTAGCATAATAATGGGAATGTCTGATTCCTTGCGTAATTCTTGACAGACACCATAGCCGTCTAGCTTTGGCATCATCACATCTAACACCACTAGGTCAGGCTCTGTATCACGAAATGTGTTTAGGGCTTCTTCTCCATCAGCGGCTGTGACTACTTCGTAGCCAATCATGGATAACCTAGTTTCTAATATTCGACGGATACTGGCCTCGTCATCAACAACAAGAATTTTTTCTTTATGAGTTTCCAATGGACGTTATACTCCTGAAATGGTGAAGTAAGATTAATGATTTATTAATTTATCAGTAGTTTATCTCTAAAATGTAACCCTTTACAAAGTTGGTTTTATCGTTGAGAATTATATTTTCCTTGCTGGTGAAGTCTTCCTTGACTTTCATTAATGTTAATTTAATTATTGAGTTTTTTTAAGAGTTTTTAAGACTTTTCAAGTAGGATGCCGAAGCCTAAAACGCTCTATGTGTGTAATGCCTGTGGTGCTGAGTCCTCCCAATGGTTCGGCAAATGTCCTGCCTGTGGTACTTACAATTCCTTGGATGAGGTAGCTCCCCCAACTCCGGTCAAAATCAGTCGCGGGGGTTGGCAATCCAATACTTATTCGGATAACCACGAGCCTAACACTGGACCGGCTCAACCCAGATCATCCCTTACCTTCTCAGAAATTGTTGATACTGTCGAGATCCGCTTCCCCTCAGGCTATGGGGAACTCGACCGAGTGCTCGGAGGTGGCGTTGTGCCTGGGTCTTTAGTATTAATTGGTGGCGATCCAGGCATTGGCAAATCAACCTTAATGCTCCAAGTTGCCAATCAACTTGCCAAGTTACATCGCATTCTATACGTTTGTGCAGAAGAATCAGGACAGCAGGTAAAACTGCGAGCATCTCGCCTGGGTGTGGTATCAGCAGAAACCTCTGATCTCGAATCTAATAACAGTAGGGTCAAAAACGACCCTAAGTCTTCTAAGTCTAAGTCTTCTAAGTCTAAGTCTTCTAAGTCTAAGTCTTCTAAAACCCCTATAGCCGCTCAAGAGTCTGACTCTCAAGAGTCTGACTCTAAAGACGCTGAGCTGTATATTCTACCAGAAACTGATTTAGAGGAAATTCTGCGAGAGTTGGAGTCCCTCAAACCTCAGGTAGCAGTGATTGACAGTATTCAGACTCTTTATTTTCCGGCCTTGACCTCTGCTCCTGGTTCTGTTGCTCAAGTGCGGGAATGTACCTCTGCCCTGATGCAGGTAGCAAAGCGGTCAAACATTACTCTGTTAATTGTGGGTCATGTGACCAAAGAAGGCGCGATCGCAGGACCAAGGGTACTGGAACACTTAGTCGATACTGTATTGTACTTTGAAGGCGATCGCTTTGCTTCCCACCGGCTACTGCGTTCTGTTAAAAACCGCTTTGGGGCTACTCATGAAATCGGTATTTTTGAAATGGTCAGCAACGGTTTGCAGGAAGTCTTGAATCCTTCTGATCTGTTTTTGGGTAACCGAGATGAAATGAGTCCTGGTACTGCTACTGTAGTGGCTTGTGAAGGTACTCGTCCGATTCTGGTAGAGTTGCAAGCCCTAGTAAGTCCTGCTAGTTATGGGGCACCCCGCCGCTCAACCACTGGAGTTGATTACAACCGCTTACAACAAATCCTGGCAGTGTTGGAAAAGCGAGTTGGGATTCCCCTATCCAAATTAGATGCTTATGTAGCAACAGCAGGAGGGCTAGGAGTAGAAGAACCAGCAGCTGATTTAGGAATGGCTATTGCGGTAGTAGCTAGTTTTCGCGATCGCGTTGTCGATCCTCGCACGGTTATGATTGGTGAAATCAGCTTAGGGGGGCAAGTGCGACTAGTCTCTCAGATGGAACTCCGACTCAAAGAAGCTGCCAAGTTAGGGTTCAAGCGAGCCATTGTACCCAAAGGTCAAACCTTACCTGATCTCGGTATTGAAATTATTCAAGTATCGAGAGTACTAGATGCCATTATTGCTGCCTTGCCTGGGGGATTACGCCAGGACTTCCCTGAAGATATCGAGGATCAGATCTAAGATCTAAGATCAAGTTCGGTTGAATACCCATCATAACCAGGAGGGTGGGGAGATGGGGAGATGGGGAGATGGGGAGATGGGGAGATTTTTATTAAGGGTAATTATCGGTATATCATATCCTATCTCTTTGATAATGTTCCCGATTCCCGATTCCCAATTCCCGATTCCCGATTCCCGATTCCCGATTCCCGATTCCCGATTCTAAATTCTAAATTCTAAATTCTAAATTCTAACTTCCCGATTCAATCTGCGGCCATAAACTCCAAATAACTACTACTCAACTCCTTGACTGCCAACTCATAAAACTGCTTACCATGTTGCGGTGTTGCTAAGGCTGGATTAGACCCCATACGACCATCGGGATAACGGCGACGAAAATCTGCGGCTCCATAAATTGGGTGTCCAGACGCAACGGTTTCTGACAGGGGTGCTCGTTTAATGGCTTCGGGATAGAGATATTGGGTAAGTGCTACCTCAGAAGGAGTAGCATGGGAACCTTCTTGATTCCCATACAACTCCTTAGCTAATTTATAGACAGAACGGCACATAAACCAATTAGCTACCCGACACTGAACCCTTTCCCCATTAGGAATCTGTAAATCGCTCAAGTGGGCGTAACTTTCAGAAAACGCTGCCTTAAGGGTAGCGATATTACCCCCATGACCATTGATAAAGAAAAACTTGGTGAACCCAGCTCTAGTCAAGCAAGTCAGATAATCTTTGATCACCTGAATTAATGTACTCGGTTTCAAACTGATGCTACCGGGAAAAGCCGTGTGGTGTAGCGCCATCCCGACATTAATGGTGGGAGCAACTAGGGCATTGGTTGCTTCAGACACACCTTTTGCGATCGCTTCTGCACATATTGCGTCGGTGCCAATCAACCCCGTTGGTCCATGTTGTTCCGTTGAACCAATGGGCAGAATAATCCCTGGTGATTGCTTTAGGTAAGCTTCAATTTCTTTCCAAGTACTCAAGTGTAGCAGCATGGTTCATTTTAGAGGGTTAGTTGTTGTGGGATACTCTTAAACCGTGATTAATCGGGGTAAACCCGGTACCACGGGTCAAGGTGCAATTTATTGTTGCTTGAGTGAGGGGTGGTCAAACAGCAATTGGAGTCAAGCCTACCACCCATCTTGTCT
>NZ_JAAHIE010000013.1:0-14131 GCF_010671945.1 Moorena sp. SIO4E2 | reverse complement strand
GCTTCCTGCTTCATCGATCAGGTCAATGGCCTTATCTGGCAGGTAACGGTCGGAAATATAACGGTCTGAGAGGTTTGCTGCTGCTTCGAGAGCCTCATCGGAAATTTTCAATTTGTGGTGTTGCTCGTAGCGCTCCCGCAAGCCGTATAGAATCTCAATAGTTTCTTCTACTGACGGTTCACCGACCATTACTGGTTGGAAACGACGTTCTAGGGCTGCATCCCGCTCAATGTGTTTGCGGTACTCATCCAAAGTTGTCGCTCCAATGCACTGCAATTCTCCCCTTGCTAAGGCTGGTTTGAGGATATTTGCCGCATCAATTGCCCCTTCAGCTGCACCTGCACCAATCAGGGTATGAACCTCGTCAATCACCAGGATTACGTTAGATGCCTGACGAATTTCATCCATAATTTTTTTCAGGCGTTCTTCAAACTCACCCCGGTATTTGGTTCCAGCAACCAGTAAGCCAATATCGAGGGTAACGACTCGCTTTTCTTCCAAAATGTCTGGAACATCATTGTTAGCGATTCGTTGGGCTAAGCCTTCTGCGATCGCAGTTTTCCCTACCCCTGGTTCTCCGATCAATACTGGGTTATTCTTGGTACGGCGTCCCAATATCTGGATTACCCGTTCTATTTCCTTTTCCCGTCCTACTACTGGATCTAGCTTGCCTTCACTAGCCATTTGGGTTAGGTTTGAGCCAAACTCATCGAGAGTAGGAGTCTTTGTACGACCTTGAGATGCTCCTGCTGTGACTTCCGCCGTTTCACCCAACATTCGGATAACTTGGGTTCTGACTTTAGACAGGTCTACTCCTAGGTTTTCCAAAACCCTAGCCGCTACGCCTTCTCCCTCCCGTATTAGCCCAAGTAGCAGATGTTCTGTACCAATGTAGTTATGGCCTAGCTGGCGAGCTTCTTCTAGGGATAGCTCCAGAACCCGCTTTGCTCTGGGGGTAAAGGGGATTTCGACAGCAACGAAGCCGGAACCCCTGCCAATAATTTTCTCAACTTCAATCCGAGCGTCTTTGAGATTTACGCCCATAGATTTGAGGACCTTGGCAGCTACGCCAGTTCCTTCTCCAATCAAACCCAGGAGGATTTGCTCTGTGCCTACGAAATTATGACCTAGGCGACGTGCTTCTTCCTGAGCCAGCATGATCACCTTAATGGCTTTTTCTGTAAAGCGTTCAAACATGGCGTATTCCCATCACCTGTTGCATGCCCGTGTAAGCTGATTCTAGCACAGGTAAATCAGCCCACCGTTGATTTTTACACAACTTGCAGCAATTGAAACAGTTATTTACTTACTTCCCAGCCATTTCTAGTGATTAGCCATTAACCAATTTCCAGGTCAATCGCAGCCAAGCGCTGTTTAATTTCCTCGTAACAATCGGCCATTATTTTCTCAAATTCAGGGGTTTTCAGACCCCCTCGCCATAGAATCAGAGCATCCTCCCCAGTGTCTTTGTAATAATTTCTACGTCGTCCAGCTTTAGTGAAGCCGAACTTTTGGTAAAGAGCCAGTGCTGCTTGATTAGATGGTTTCACCTCTAAGGTTGCCCACTTTAAATTACGCTGTTTAGCTTCCTTTAGCAAGGAATAAAGCAATAATTGACCCAAACCTTGACGTTGGTAGTCAGGATGCACTGCCAGAATGATAATATGGGCTTCCTCCAAAATTGACCAAAAACAACCTAAGCCTACCAGCCAATTGGGTAATGAGGTGATGGGAACACCTGTGCCTTCAAGCAAAGTTGGTTTTTTGCCCCCTTTTGGAGGAGCTTCCAAAGCCAACAACTGACTGTTGGGGCTATCCAACTCTCGCTCGTAACCCGACCGAGTCCAAAGTCCACCAAAACACAGCTGATCTAGTGCCACTGCGGCACTTAGGTGCTCTGCTTTGAGGGGTTTAAGTTTTAAGACAGTCACAGCCTTCAATTGTACACTGATTAACGAGACGCAAGTTCCAACTGTAAAGCAAAATCAGGAAAATAATTACATAATGCTATCGACTCAACCCATTGAGGTTCACAATTCAGGGCTTCAGTATCTCAATTCATCTATCACTCCAGACCCAAACAATGGTGGGTCAAACCCCTCACCAAATCAGAAACTGCTACCTCTAACCGCCAAAGTCAACAGCCGTGACTGCTTGGAAATTGGTGGTTGCGATGTGACGACTCTAGTCGAGCAATTTGGCTCCCCCCTTTACATTGTGGACGAAGTAACCTTTAGAACTGCTTGTCATCAGTATCGGGAAGCCTTTGCTAACTACTACCCCGGAGAATCCCTGGTTCTCTACGCTTCTAAAGCTTGGAATTGTTTAGCAATTTGTGCGATCGCAAACTCTGAAAGCCTCGGAATCGATGTGGTTTCTGGTGGTGAACTCTACACTGCTCTACAAGCTGGTGTTAGTGCTGACAAACTCTATTTCCATGGCAATAATAAATCTACCAGTGAACTGGAGCTAGCTACCGAGATTTGCTGCACCATCGTAGTGGATAACTGGCTGGAGTTAAAAGCCCTGGCTTCTTTACCACAAGAGAATATCCGGATCATGATTCGCTTGACCCCAGGGATCGAGTGTCACACCCACGATTACATCCGCACTGGTCACCTAGACAGTAAGTTTGGCTTTGATCCCGATACCTGGGATCAAGTTTTTACCTTTATCAGCCAACACCCAACCCTCAACTTTGTTGGTTTACACGCCCACATTGGCTCTCAGATTTTTGAGAGGCAACCCCATCAAGATCTGGCGAAAGTGCTAGTGGAGTGTATTGTTAAAGCGGCTGACTACGATTTGCCAGTACAAGAGATAAATGTAGGAGGAGGCTTAGGGATTTGTTATCTAGAATCCGATGACCCCCCTAGTATTGATGATTGGGTCAAGGGAGTCTGTGACTCCGTTGTTGCTGCTTGCACTTCTCGGCAACTCGTCCTACCGAAACTGCTATCGGAACCCGGGCGTTCCATTGTTGGTCCAGCCTGTGTCACCGCCTACACTTTGGGTAGTTCTAAAGTCATCCCCGAAATCCGGACTTACTTGACAGTTGATGGAGGTATGTCAGATAATCCGCGTCCCATTACCTACCAATCCGTTTATCGCTCTGTCGTTGCCAACCGGATGTCAGCTCCCCTGACCGAAAAAATCACAATTGCTGGTAAACATTGTGAATCAGGGGACATTCTGATTAAAGATGCCACCCTACCTCAAACTCAGCCAGGAGATATTTTGGTGGTAATGGCTACTGGTGCCTACAATTACAGCATGGCATCTAATTACAATCGGTTACCCAGACCAGCAGCAGTTTTAGTCAAGGACGGAGAAGCCCAAGTGATTGTGCAGCGGGAAACTTACCAAGATTTAATTCGCCTAGATCGTTTGCCCGAACGACTCAGACCCAGAGCAGAAATTAGCTAAAAGCTAAAAGCTAAAAGCTAAAAGCTATTGGTTGTTGGTTGTTGGTGGTTGACTTTTGGGTAACCGCCAATCATTAACCATTAACCATTAACCATTAACTTTTTAAGAGCTAATCACTTGGCTGACGCTAAAATCAAGCCAGTTCGACTCCATCTCCATCCTTAATTCTTTCCTGAACGTTCAATGCCTCCGTTGCCGGGTCCTGTTACTGACCATAGCTGGGCTCAGTCATTGTTGCTTCACAGCATCGATGTTGGGTTGGTTCTAGCCCTTACTTATCTTGTGCTCCTCATCATTGGGGAGCGCCGCACATTATGGATGGTTCGAGGGCTAATTGTCCTGATGTTAGCCGCAGCAGTAAGTAATAGGTTAGGGTTGACGCTATTGAGTTTTGTGCTAGAAAAGTTGGTGGTTGGCTCAGCTGTGGCAATGGCTGTCATCTTCCAATCAGAGTTTCGTCGATTTCTTGAACAGTTAGGTAGAGGAGAGATTGTGCAGTTGTTTCAAGGACAACGACGTCCCACTCCTAAGCCTGACAGTGTAATCAATGAAATCGTAGACGCGGTCAAAGAGTTGTCTCAAAATCGAGTTGGCGCTTTGATAACTTTAGAAACTAATGGTCCAATTGATGAGCGGGATGTTTCTGTACCGGGTGTTCAGCTAAATGCTGAAATTTCTAAAGAACTACTGCAAACCATTTTCCAAACAACTACGTTGTTACACGATGGAGCGGTATTAATTCGTGGCTCTCGGGTTGTAGCTGCGGGGGTAATTTTGCCTCTTTCTGAGCGCACAGCCTCTCGGAAGCTGGGGACCCGCCATCGGGCTGCGATGGGAATTACAGAACGTGTCGAAAATTGCCTTTGTATTGTTGTATCTGAAGAGACGGGTTCAATTTCTTTGGCGGAAAAAGGAGGATTGTACCGACCACTAACTAGCACAAAACTCAAACAATTGCTAGAGGAACGATTTTCCCCAGTCGTGGATCGTGAGGTAGTTGCTCCAGGTCTACGCAACCTAGGTCGCCAATTCAAGTCCCAGGGACGGGTGCTAGTTTCACGTTTCCTCCGTCTTCCATCATCAACGTCTCAAGAGAAAAAATAACTGCTATGCAAACTATCCTAAACAAATTACCAAGCGACCTTTCACCAGACCGTTTGCCTAGGCATGTGGCAGTGATTATGGATGGCAATGGTCGCTGGGCAAAACGCCGAGGACTACCTCGGGTTATAGGACATCGGCAAGGGGTGGAGGCTCTCAAAAAACTACTTCGTTGTTGTGATGATTGGGGAATCAAAGCCCTGACCGCCTATGCATTTTCTACAGAAAACTGGGGACGCCCCTTAGAAGAGGTGGAGTTTCTGATGACCTTGTTTGAGCGGGTTTTGGCTAGAGAACTTCAAGAAATGATGGAGGAGAATGTTCGGATTCAGTTTGTGGGAAATTTGACCGCCTTACCGCAATCGTTGCAAGCACAAATTGAGCACTCTATGAATGAAACTCTCAATAATACTGGCATTCAGTTTACTGTGGCTACTAACTACGGAGCACGCCAGGAAATTATACAAGCCTGTCGAGCCATTGCTACTCAGGTACAGCTTGGTCACATCCAACCAGATGACATTGACGAAGCCCTATTTTCACGCCATCTCTACACTGCCAATGTCTGTGACCCAGACTTGCTAATTCGCACTAGTGGGGAAATGCGCTTGAGCAATTTCCTGCTTTGGCAAATGGCTTATGGGGAACTTTACATCACAGATACCCTATGGCCGGATTTTGACCGTGGACAGTTTCACCGTGCTTTGTCTACTTATCAGCAGCGCGAACGTCGGTTTGGAAAAGTCTAAGATTGACACTCCCTCACTAAATCACGCGATTATAGTGAGGGATTCTTAAGAGCATAAAACTCTTAATGGCTGAGCCAAACAGCCTCTAAACCCTCCAATAAAATCATCAGGCTTACTTGTATGTTTACGAATTATGTTTAATGCTCCGTTGCAATCGGCGTTGATCAGCCAACCTTTACTAGTCCGGTATAATCCACGCTTTATTCTTTTCCCACTGAATGTGTAACTTTTGGGGTTATCAGCATTCCATACAGGCAATTCATCTTTATCCAAGCTAGATGCTTTACTGGTGTAAGATTCCTCCTGTTCGATCAACTCAATCCCATACCGTTGACAGAGGCTTTCCAGCTTGTCTTTGAACATATAAATCGGAATTTGGGTGAATTTTTGATTGTTTCGCTTGCCCATATTGACCCTCTGTTTTAGGTCAGGGTTGTACCCGATAACAATCTTGCTGATTTTGTTCTGTCTGCACCAACTTACAACATATCTAGCGGCTTTTTTGGTAAAATCTCTGATTTTGTGATTACGTTTTCTTAATAGCCTAGCCTGTCGATTGGTTAAGGTTTTAATACCTTGCAAGTCCTTAATAGACTGAAGTTTGGCGTTGCGTTTGTTATAGAACTGATTCTCAGACTTGATTCTTTTACCGTCAATAATAAATGACTTCTGAGTAGTACTAACACACGTAGCAAAATTATCAAGCCCCAAATCTATTCCTAAGACCTCACCAGTTTGCTCAACTTGGGTTTCAGGGTCATCCTCATAGCAATAGCAAACATCGAAGTACCTAGCGTTCTACTTAGGAAGAACTCGGATTTCTTTAACTGTTTTAGATCTAAGCCTTTCTGGAATAGTAAACTGAACTATTCCATAGTCTTTTTTGAACTGGCGAGACATAGGGACAGTAAATACCCAGTTTTTTTCCGGCAGTTTACTCCAGTCACGCTTCCTTATAGGGATAACAAGAATGAAGTACCCGTCTTTGGGAAGGTAATTTGGAATCTTGACTTTTTTCTGGTAACCGACCTTAGATTTAAGTTTGATCAGACCAAAGAAAGACTTAAAGGATCTATCAACAATCTTTAAGGTCTGTTGAGCAATATCAGTCGGCAATAATTTGTAGTTTTCATTATCTTTTGAGTGGTGATAATTACTTTCGTATCGTAGATGTTTCCGTTCTTGAAAAAAGTATTGACGGACATTATAAAGTCCCACATTGAACATATTTTTGCTCAAGTGACACATCTGCCTGAGAGGATCAGACTGTTGCTTGTCCAAACGAAGATTATTAACTTGAGTTATCATTCAGTATTCCCGCTCCCGACACTACTATTATAGCGGGAATCTACAGAACACGCAACAGATCCAGTCTCCAATTCCCAAGGGTCAGAAGTTACCCCAGCGAGCAATCCCTCGCTGGGGCAGCCTTTATGGTTGGGAGGCTTGGCTGAAAAGGGTTAAAACTTTGAGGCGCGACCCATGGCGAATTTAATTATTGGTATCGACAGCACTTTGGAGAATCTCCCTTGGCCAAGCGTCGGGCTATTTTTCAGACTACAAAAATTGACATATAAACTGCATGAACTTTTATCGGCATAAGGGATTCAAACTCAACAGCCTAGGCAGTGCCTACCAAAGCGCTTTGCAAGCTTGATTATCTGTCTGGTGCACTGCCCACCCTACATGAACCAAGCTTATTGATAATGGTGCAAGATTTGAGTATAATTACAAATCAGATTTGAAACTACCCCGCAGGAGCAAGAAAAAAGTACCCTCAAGGGTACTGTCTCCTGAAAATAGTGAGCCTAGGATAGATTTATTGACCGTTGACCGTTGACCGTCAATCATTTAACTTGGCATAGATATCCTCAACAACCTTTAGATCATTTGACTTAAAAAATAGAGACATGAGCGAAACCAATATTTATCAACAAATTTGGGAAAGTGACGAAAACCAATTCTCGGTTAGCACTCGCACTAGCTCCGGAGAATGGGAAGACGAAACTGCTGACATTCTATTAGATGAGCAGGTCAAAGCTAGCGGTCAACGTGAAATCGACTTAGCTACCCGACCCTTATTCTATAAAGTTAATGAAGACAAATTGTTCGATGAAACCCGCACCTATAGCAGTTTCATTAAACTCTTAGATAACTACGCCATCCGCTCTCTTGACCCAGAATTTACTCCTGAGGAAGAAGAACATGAGCAATTAGATTTTATTTCTCTGATTCTCTCTACCAAACCGATCCAACTTGCCCGAAACTATATTAACGAAGAGTTAGGTGAAAATCTTTCGGAGCAGCAATTTAGAATCAAGCTACAGCGAATCTGGTTTGAACACTACACCAATTACTACAAGGGCAAATCAACTCACTTCGCTTCTGGCTTTGAGCATGTATTTGTTGGGGAAGGAAAATACAATATCCGCTCTGGAGATAAACGAGAAACTCTTGGCACCATTTCTGGTTACCATTCATGGGTAAAATTCTACCTAGATGAAAAAAATCAGCGAGTAAATTTTCTCGGCTACAAGTATGACTTACGAGGGAATGAAGGACCGAATAATCCCAACGTTGTCACGTTACAAATGAACCAAAACGTGACTGATATGGGAGGCAATGTTATTGCTAAATTGTTCAAGAAGAAAGGGGGATTTTTTGTTGGACCAAGCCCTGAATGTGAAATCGCGATCGCAACCGTTGCCTATTATGAAAGTATCTATGGCAAAATTCGTGACAAGCGTCGAATTACTATCAATGATGCCACTTACGATTTAGTCCTCTACCGCAGTACCAATCCCAATGGTAGCCGTGGCGAGTTTATTCGTTCCTTCTTTCCCATCTTCCTGAGCAAGGATGGCACAAAAGAACCGGATATGGATCGTCCAGTAGTTGTGCCAGTAGATGATATCATCAAGAATGATGGTGCTGTGATAATCGTAGCCGCATTACCTAATCCAGAAGGCTCCGATGAAGGCGGAAGCGAATGGGTTGAGTTGAAGAATGTGACCAGTGAAGCCATTGACCTCACTGGCTGGGAGATGGCAGATAAACTAGGTCGTCCCCAACTCCTGAGTGGGATTCTTCAGCCCTTAGAAGTTAAGCGCTTCCCAATCACCCGTTTAACTCAATCCTCAATGCAGTTGAGCAATAAATCAGGATTGATCACAGTACGCGATCGCTCCTCCAACCAGATAGCAACAGTTAAATACTCTCGTGCTCGTTCTGGTCACATCTTTCAATTTAATTAGTCATCTCGAGTCAGGTTAATCACTTACTATTTAGGTTCATCGATAATTGTTAATTGTTAATTGTTAATTGTTAATTTTCAATTTCAATTTCAATTATCGATTTTCAATTGACGAAAAACCCAGAATGATAAGTATTCAACCAGACAGGATCGGACTACTTATGTACAGAGCCATCAGGCATAGTTGCGCCCTTGAGGTTAATGCCCTGGCGCTTAGCCCTCCTGATGTCAAAGTTAGCGTCCTTGAGGTTAGCCCCGCCCAGGTTAGCACCATGCAAGCGAGCACCGTTTAGGTTAGCCCCCTCTAGGTTAGCTCCCCACAGGTTAGCCCCCCTAAGGTTAGCTCTCCACAGGTTAGCCCCCTCTAGGTCGGCACCACTAAGATTCGCCCCCTCCAGCTTAGCTTGCTTGAGGTTCTTATCCTGTAGGTTGATATTTGGGAGATTGCAGCCTGGGCATTCTCCACTGGTTAGCAACTGTCTGGCTGGACTGGTGAGCCAGGCATAGGTTATAGCCGATGAAGAAGCAGCCACAAGGCTGAGGGTGGCAAGTTTTACTACTGCCTTTGTTGGTTGTATAGCCCGCAACAGTGTTTTTAGAGGAGTGACATCATTCACTACATCAATCGGCTTCAGGGCTTTTAGGGCAGTTGCTGCATCGGGATAGCGATGTTTGAGGTTAGGTGCCACCATTTTGTCGAGCCAATGAATAAACTGAGGATTTAACTTGGGCAACAGTGGTTTGAAATTAATCCGATAATTATCATCAACTAAGGTGTTGATTTCGCTAGATTTTGTCCCTGTCAGCAAGCAAATCAGGGTTGTCCCTAAGCTATACAGATCAGATGCTTTGGTCAATTGCCGATTAAACATCTGCTCTGGTGGCATAAACCCTACACTACCTTTAACAACGCTACTGAGGGTCACATCCCCACCTGCTATCCGGGCAAAACCGAAATCTACTAGATACACCTTCAAGTTACCCTGTCTATCAACCAAAATATTTTCTGGTTTAATATCTCGATGAATCACAGGAGGTTGCCGCCGTTGCAAGTAAACCAAGACTTCCAAAACAGCGATCGCAATTTGCTTAACTTCTTCTGGTGTCCAGTGGTAATCTTCCGCGAGGGAAGGTGCTGGTTTATATTCTTGGACTAAGCAAAATCCAGTGGGAGTGTCAAAAGAATCGATATAGCGAGGAATGCTAGGATGATTGAGCTGCTGCAGGAGTTTAATTTCTCGTTCATAAGTGTCATATTCTGCCCAGCTAGTGCCTAATTGGGAAAACTGCAACTGCTTAATCACAACATTTTGCTGAGTCTCCAGTTGTGTCGCCAGGTAGGTGACTCTACCCCCAGCGTGATTTTGTCCTAACTCTTGTTTAATTTCATAGCCCTGGGGGCTAAAGTCTAGATCCTTGCTCATAGTGCTAATTTCAACTTTCCATGTTTGAGAAGCGGATATGATGACCACCGAAGAACACACATCTAATATCTATCCTGGCATATAGTTTTTATACCCAGTTGCTTTCTGTTGTAGCAAATGAGGACAAAATCGGGAGGGGGGAGAGGGGTGAAGAGTGGAAGCTTTGGGGTTGTCAACAATTGTCAGATCATCCCGCAACGGGAGTAAGGCCGATCATTACAATGGCTGATCACTGATAGCTGATTTAATATATATGATTTAATATAGCTGATTTAATATAGCTGATTGCTTACATCCGATTTCCTACCGGGTGACACTACAGCAAATCCAATTACTTCTGTAAACCACTAATTCCGGAAACACTGTTGGTTTCTTGAAAAAAACTAAATAGAAGTGATTCTGGTAGGAAAAAATTCTTTGAAAATTAATCCAAATCATTCCCTATGGGGAAAGCTCCTAAATGGGCGTTATAAAATCATTGAATCTCTAAGTGCTGGGGCATTTGGCAAAACCTATATCGCAGAGGATACCAGACAACAGGGCCATCCCCGCTATGTGATTAAGTATCTTCAGCCCAAAAGCGATGATCCTCAAAAATGGCAATTTCTTAAGCGTCTCTGGCTCAATGAAGCTCAAACCTTGATCAAACTGGGTAGCCATAACCAAATTCCTCGTCTAGTTGATTATTTTGAAGATCACCACGGATTTTACTTAGTTCAAAAGTTAATTATCGGAGAAACTCTTAGTACTGAACTGCCGATCAGCCAAAACAGTAATAAACGCTTTAGGGAAAACCAGTGCATTGAACTATTACAAGATGTTTTAGGCATCCTAGAATTTATTCACCGCCAAGGGATAATTCATAGGGACCTCAAACCCAATAACCTAATCAGACGAGGGTCAGACCGTAGGCTAGTTTTGATTGACTTTGGTGCTGCTGAGCTGATTAATTCAAAGTCAATCAAACTCCATCTGACCAAGATCCCATCGTCTGATCCATCCAGCACAATTCGTCCCTTCGCCTACATACCCCCAGAGCAACTTGCTGGTCAATCCTTTCCTAACAGTGACATTTATTCCCTAGGAATGATTGCGATTCACGCCCTCACAGGCATGACCCCAATGCAATTGGCTGACCCTGAGACTGGTGAGATTGATTGGCGAAAACATGTATCGGTTAGCGATAAAATGGCGTTTGTACTCAACCATATGGTGTCTTACAACAGCGAAGCACGCTATCAGTCAGCAACTGATGCCTTAATCGTACTTAAGACACTGATGTGTACTCAAAGTCCTGAGTTAAAAGTATCTATTGCTAAGTCTGACTCAGAACTGATAACGGAGCACTCACCACTCAGTATCAAGTTTAGTGACAATGACACTCTTGAATTAAACGTGCTAGATACTCAGTCTGACTCAATGGTTACCATTGAACACTCAGCACTGACTAGGGAGTCTAGCTCACAACAATTAAAACAGGCAACGCCATTGTCTGACTCAGGAGTCAAAAATGAGCAGAAAACACTCCTGGAAAAACACTCAAAAAGTAGTAATAACGAATCAAAATTTATTATTCAAGAATCAAAAAGTAGTAATAACGAATCAATAAATAACACTAAAGAATCAAAAAATATTAATAATAACTTAGCACTTAGCACTGATGAGCCGCCATTAGATTGGAAAGTGTATGTCCGTGAATTCGCCCTGTATAGCTGGCCAAAATTGCCACCTTTACTGAAAGGAATCGGAGTGGGAGCAGCAAGCTCCAATGCTATAGCCATTTTAATCGGACTTTATGCTTTACTGAATGCTTCTGCGTCTCGTTCTGAATTTGATATTCTACAAAAGGCAATCAAACACTATCAAGCCGGTGATTTGGAGGAAGCGATCGCACTAGCAGAATCGATTCCTAGCGATAGCCTGATCTATGAACAATCCCTAAATACGGTTCAACAGTGGCAGCAACAATGGCAAAGTGCTGAAGCTCTGTTTAAGGCTACAGAGCAAGCCTTTGATCAAGGAAGATGGTCAGATGTGCTTGAGGGATACGATAAAATGCCCTCAATTGGCTTTTGGCAAAAGAAGATGGAGCCATTAGTCAAGAAGGCAAAACCTCGCCTTGAGGCAGAAGCCCAAGGGTTATTAAAGCAAGCCTACAAACAAGCATTAGCCCAAGAGTTTACCAATGCGATCGCACTACTCGAACAAATCCATCCAGAAACCCGCACCGGTGCTAAAGTCCAACCAAAGCTGAAGGAATATCAGCAAAAGCAACAGATTCGAGCAGAGTACTTGTTACAAGAAGCCTATGAACAAGGAGGACAGGGTAACTTTATTAAAGCGCTAGTGTATTTGTCTCAAATCCCTAAAGAAACCCCCACCTACCAGAAAGCGAGAATCAAGATAGCTGAGTATTCCCGTAAGCAGCATTTAAAGGAAGAAGTGGAACGACAAGCTGCATTAGCTAGAGCAGTGTTAGAAAAACAAAGGCAATCAGGGGTTAACCAAAAACCGTTGCTTAACGTCAACATTGAATCAAGCCCTTCCCTACTCAACCCTGGGCTACAGTGGTAAGAAGTCAACCATTAGGAAGTATTGTTGACTACTTACTGTTGACTACTTACTGTTGACTACTTACTGTTGACTACTTACTGGCTCATAGTTAGCTGACTAAATACTGTTAACTAGTTTGCGCGAACTGTAACCTATACTCAAAACTCCCGACACAACAGTGATTTCAAAAAAATTTGCGAAAGTACTTGCCAGACTTTGTACTTTATGATTATAATCAGTAGATGTGAAGAGCAATTGTTTGGCAATCCTCAGTAGCTCAGCGGTAGAGCGGTCGGCTGTTAACCGATTGGTCGCAAGTTCGAATCTTGCCTGGGGAGTTTAAATTTTCAATATAACACCTCCTGATAGCCTGGAAGTTATTCAAGGTCTAGAGAGTTAGCGTATCAGACTTCCCCTGAAATGCCTTGCCAGTGGATACAAGATTTTTCACTAAGGGGTGGTTCATTGTTGCTCAACCGGACGATAAGCGCGTTTGGGCATGGTAGATTATTGGGACAATCAAGTTTTATACAGGAAATAGCTTCGACCTGATCCCTGAAATTGACATAATCGTGATTTACTGGCCACTAGCCCAGAAATCACGATTAGTGATTGGTGATATCAGATGGTGATCCTTAAAGATTGAAAACTGCGCTCACCTATGCCAAGTAGGTCTGTGAACAAAAAATTCGACAAAACAAGCTAAGCAATGGGATTCCAAAGAAAATCATAAATGGAGGGCTATCTGTGCAGGGGCAGTTTCCTTTGACTACGGTAGGGGCACTTGCCTTAACTACAAGTGGACGAATTTTGATTGTGAAAACCACTAAATGGCGGGGTCAATGGGGTGTACCAGGAGGTAAAGTAGAATGGGGTGAAACCCTCGAAGAGGCACTGCTCAGAGAGTTTCGGGAAGAAGTTGGTCTAGATTTAACTCAGGTACGCTTTGGGTTGCTACAGGAAGCAGTGTTGGACTCACAGTTTGTGCGAGAAGCCCATTTCATCATGGTTAATTACTATGCCTTTTCTGCCAGGGAAACCATCACTCCCAACGAAGAAATTGAGCAATGGGTATGGGTGACTCCCCAAAAAGCTCTGGAGTATCCTCTCAATAGCTACACTCGCCTGTTAATTGAGGAGTATCTGGAAAATAAAATTTATAATCACTATGATATATAACTTTTCTCATAGCTATGAGGTACAGAGATTTTTTTTCTTATTACCTATTCCCTGCTCCGTTCGCGTTTGGCCTACGGCCAAACGCGAACGCGCAGCGTCGGCAAAGCCTAAAGCGTGGCTCACGGCCTTAGCTACCCGATCCGCTGTTCCGGTGATCCGCTGTTTCCTAAAACCCGGAAATTTGTAGCTCACTCGTGAAGAGAATTTCTATATATTATATATTATATAATATAGTAATATTTTAACAATTAAAAATCAAATAATTTAAAAAAAATGTTACATAAAAACAAATATTTAAAATAAACTAAGAGTATCTAAAACAGCTTTAATCTTAGGAACTTCATGAGTTCTAAACAAATCGGTTTTTCCTAATGCTGCTAGCACTGCAAAAAAAGGTTCAGCACTTCTGAATTCTTCTCCAAAACATTCAAAAGCATGGGGGAGGG
>NZ_JAAHIE010001299.1:0-1251 GCF_010671945.1 Moorena sp. SIO4E2 | reverse complement strand
CATTTCCGGTTTCCTCCGCCATCAGATAAACGGAAATCTCTCGCATTGCCCGGAGATTGTCCGTGTTGCGTCCATCCACCCAACTTCCTCGCACATCCGGTCCCCAACCATCACCACCTTTTCCCTTTCCATAAATCGGGTGAGGACGCCCATTGGGGTCTGTTTCTGTCCAGGTTTTGGCACCGTCAAACATTCGCTGTTTGTAGGTCGGGTCGAGAAATTGCCCAAAGAAGAAGTATTTTCGGATTTGTCCTTTGAGAGTGAAAGCGTAATAGTAGTCAATACCCTCAGTATGTTGGTTATCTTGAGCTTGGGCATCTTCTGATTGCAGAAACTCTAGGGCTTTTTCCCGATTGCCAACAATAAAATCAAACATGGCATAGGGATAAGACCGCTTCTCATTTTCCCCGTAGTTGTTGCCATAACCTTTACCACCGTAGTACTGAATTGCCTGGTTGGCTCGCACCCAGAATTCTGACTCTAATTCAGGAGTCCACTGATTCCTATACTTGGTCGCAATCGGTAAGGGTTCAATCTGAATTAGATCAGTAACAGATCTGCTAATCACTGGTTTAGCCTCTGACGCTGGTGTGGTCGGTATAACTTGGTGGGTACAGCCCAAGACAGCGCCAGCAACAACGAAAGCATTGCTTAATAATGGAATGATTTTAAGAGTGAGGTGGAATGGGCATCTTGGTGGAACTGGCATCTTGCCAGTTTCAATATATTTTCGGGCGGGCAGGATGCCCACTCTACTCCTATTCATGGGAAGATTCAGCCACGGGACAAAGGAAGCTACTAGTAAGTGACGAGATTTCCGAGATTTCACCAGATTTCACCAATTGTAGCGATTGGCCTCAATTCTTACACAACAAGCAACACTGTACACCTGAGCGTCAACCCTAAATTAAACATCGGCACTTCACAATTTTTAATCATGGGCAATGGGGCTCAGAACGCCCAGGGATTGATAAATTCAGGATATAGTCATGTTTGATTTAGTATTTGCTCGCAATTTGGCCACTACATTAATCATACTCACTCTGTTCATTCTTAGCTTCGACAAGTTGTATCGCCAGGATCGAAACGCTGGAAAACCCCAAAGGGTAAAGCACATGCAACACGCCCTTCGAGTCGGATTTGCCCTCAAGGCAACTCAATTCCGTTGACCTTCCCTGAACTAGGTGTGGAATAGGAGCCAGTTCCCTAGTTCGACCCAAGTTACTGGTTTGTCAGATGGCTGTGAATATT
>NZ_JAAHIE010001298.1:0-1251 GCF_010671945.1 Moorena sp. SIO4E2 | reverse complement strand
CATTTCCGGTTTCCTCCGCCATCAGATAAACGGAAATCTCTCGCATTGCCCGGAGATTGTCCGTGTTGCGTCCATCCACCCAACTTCCTCGCACATCCGGTCCCCAACCATCACCACCTTTTCCCTTACCATAAATGGGGTGAGGACGCCCATTGGGGTCAGTTTCTGTCCAGGTTTTGGCACCGTCAAACATTCGCTGTTTGTAGGTCGGGTCGAGAAATTGCCCAAAGAAGAAGTATTTTCGGATTTGTCCCTTGAGGGTGAAAGCGTAATAGTAGTCAATACCCTTAGTGTGTTGGTTATCTTGAGCTTGGGCATCTTCTGATTGCAGAAACTCTAGGGCTTTGTCCCGATTGCCAACAATAAAATCAAACATGGCATAGGGATAAGACCGCTTCTCATTTTCCCCGTAGTTGTTGCCATAACCTAACCCATCGTAGTACTGAATTGCCTGGTTGGCTCGCACCCAGAATTCTGATTCCAATTCAGGAGTCCACTGATTCCTATACTTGGTAGCAATCGGTAAGGGTTCAATCTGAATTAGATCAGTAACAGATCTGCTAATCACTGGTTTAGCATCTGACGCTGGTGTGGTCGGTATAACTTGGTGGGTACAGCCCAAGACAGCGCCAGCGACAACGAAAGCATTGCTTAATAATGGAATGATTTTAAGAGTGAGGTGGAATGGGCATCTTGGTGGAACTGGCATCTTGCCAGTTTCAAGATATTTTCGGGCGGGCAGGATGCCCACTCTACTGCTATTCATGGGAAGATTCAGCCACGGGACAAAGGAAGCTACTAGTAAGTGACGAGATTTCCGAGATTTCACCAGATTTCACCAATTGTAGCGATTGCTCTCAATTCTTACACAACAACCAAAACAGTACACCTGAGCGTCAACCCTAAATTAAACATCGGCACTTCACAATTTTTAATCATGGGCAATGGAGCTCAGAATGCCCAGGGATTGACACATTCAGGATATAGTCATGTTCGATTTACTATTTGCTCGCAATTTGGCCACTACACTAATCATACTCACTGTGTTCATTCTTGGCTTAGACAAGTTGTATCGGCAGGATCAAAACCCTGGAAAACTCCAAAGGGTTCAGCACATAGAACAGGCCCTTCGAGTCGGATTTGCCCTCAAGGCAACTCAATTCCGTTGACCTTCCCTGAACTAGGTGTGGAATAGGAGCCAGTTCCCTAGTTCGACCCAAGTTACTGGTTTGTCAGATGGCTGTGAATATT
>NZ_JAAHIE010001297.1:0-1257 GCF_010671945.1 Moorena sp. SIO4E2 | reverse complement strand
CTATAACATCTAGTATATACTGAGAAGATCCCTCGGCCAAGAGAATAAAGCGAGGTTCGACATAACATTCCGCAGCTTGCGCACTACCAACGATCATTACTAGGGACAGGCAAAACACCAACATCCCTTTCAACACCTTGTGGACTACTTGCATTTTGAACTTCTCCTTTTTAGGTTATTGCAGGGAGCATGTCACTTATGTAGAACATTTGTACTATACCTCTAGCCCCCTCATGGGTTTACATAAGCTTGCTGTGATGGTACTGTAGTTCATTTGTTCTGCAACCCTTGACCTGCTCCCCCCAGTTCCTAATTCTTAGTTGGAACAATGTAATACTAGCCCTGTTATATATCTCTTATTCTCATAAAACTCAGATCAAACCTCATATAAAAACTCATATAAAAACTCAGATCAAACCTCATATCAAACTCATAAACCTCATATCAAACCTCATAAATCTCATATCAAACCTCATAAACCTCATATCAAACCTCATATCAAACCTCATAAACCTCATATCAAACCTCATAAACCTCATATCAAACCTCATATCAAACCTCATAAACCTCATATCAAACCTCATATCAAACTTCATATAAGTACAGGGTCAACGGGGAGTAGGTCAAAATAATAGAACAAATGAACTACTTGACAAAATCACAAAAATAATTTACATACCTTGCTTACATTGTGTGTAGCGCTATATTATTCAGCATTCTGTAGGGTGGGCATTGCCGGTTTACTTACCCAAATCCTGCCCAAATTTATCTGAGCAATGCCCACCAAGCAGGGTACCCATGGCCGGTTTCTGAACCAATGCCCACCCTACGATTATTGTGGATTGGTGGGCATTGCCCATTTCATTGCTCGCCGTTCAATCATGATCTTGATCAGCAATGCCCACCCTACGATGATGGTGGATTGGTGGGCATTGCCCATTTCATTGATCCGCGTTCAATCATGATCTTAATCAGCAATGCCCACCCTACTTGCTATTCACGCTCCTTCTTACAAAAATCATGAGCCTTATTGTTAATCTTATCAATAAGATCAGTTACCTCAGCCGGAGGATTAGGCATCAGATAAATTTCCCGTAATGCATCTGACCAAAGTTGTTTGTCTATGAAATAGTTAATTCGTTTCAGAGCAATCTTATCAGCACTGGCATCTTCAGCTTTCAGGTTACTTTCTAATTCATTTAAGTCAGTGGTGATTTGATTACGCTTTTCGTCATCCATTAGACGAAAACTTCTCTT
>NZ_JAAHIE010001296.1:0-1259 GCF_010671945.1 Moorena sp. SIO4E2 | reverse complement strand
AAGATAAATTCTTGACCAGTTAATTGGTAATTAATCAGAGTTTTATCATAAGCAGTCAGCCACAAGCAGTCAGCCACAAGCCTTTAGCTGATAGCTGAACGCGCACGCGTGCGCGTAGCGCTAATCGCTGTTCGCTTACGCTTTATCAACAATAAAATTCTGTATTATTTCCATCAATTATGTAGTCATCAATTCTGTAGTTTTGTCCTGACTTATGACTCGAATATCCTGACTCCTGACTCCTGAAAAAACTAACCAATTTCTTAAATCGAACTGAGGTTAAGTTTTAATAAGCTGTTAAGCATTTATTTTGATCGCTCACAAGCCTTGCTGTAAGAGGTCTAGGCTTCAAAAATCCCAATTTAAATGCGTGTCAGCTTATCCTAAGAATTTCAGTAGTGCTTAACTTGCCTGTGCGAGCTTTCGCTCTAGGTCAAACAAGAAACCGTGGATGTACTCCTCAGTCCATTCGCTCCCATAAAATCTCTGAAACATCCCACGAGCTGGGTCTTTCTCAGCACGATAACCCAGATAACGCAGTTGAGCTTCCTTGATGGCTTCCAGATGCTGGGAATCAGTAATTAATTCTGCCTGATCGACAAAATCCAAGTAAGCTGTCAGATAGTCCTTGAACGCAGCAAACACCCGATTTTCCACTACTTCAGTTTCCTTAGGGCGTGTCCACAGGAAAGCTGGGGAAAAGAAGGGTGTTGCTTCCTCAGGGAATTCTCCTCCCCAAGGCAAATGCTGTTGATGGGCCTTGAAAATCGGTAGGATAGGTTCCGTGTAACGAGCTTGATAGGCTGGATCATCCCGGAACAGGGGCTGCATATCCAAGGCAATCAGATGTCCACCAGGTAAGGTGACTAAGTCAGCCCCGAAGAAGGGGAGGTCATAGTTGAGGTGGGGGAAGATCACAAAATTGAGTACCTGTAATGCTGCTCCCCCCTGGACATGAGCAGCTCGAATTTGTCTGATTTTGGGTGCAGCAAAGCCATAACTGGTGGTCAGGACATCTTGCTGCTTTTTCCCTTTCCCCACTGTGGCGAATTTGCTTTCAAACCCAGGGGGAATGGGATAAGGCTGTAGATCAAGGCGCTCTTTTAGATATGCGATCGCGTAGTCTAGAAACGGCTGATAGAGAGTCATGTTTGGCTTGGACTAACGGCTAAAGGCATGGCATTTTCAAATAAGAACTCATATAAGAACTGCTCTGCCCACTCGGGACCAAAGTAGCTGCTGAACAGACCATGGGCAGG
>NZ_JAAHIE010001295.1:0-1260 GCF_010671945.1 Moorena sp. SIO4E2 | reverse complement strand
TTTTTTTAATTTGACCATACTCTTGACCTTTGTCTAAGTATTCGGTGACTAACTTAGACGCACCGTAGAGCATACGGTGAAAATAATCGTGTTGAGGGTTGTTTTGTACTTCAATCAGGATCAGCTCGCCATCAGTGGTTTCAGCGAGAATATCAACTCGGTTGGTTTTATCATCGAGTGTTTCTTGATTAGCTTCGCTTTCGAGAAGGGTTTTGATGGTAATATCAAAATGCAACAACTCGCTTAAAAACCCTTCCAAAACACCAAAGTTAGCTTTATTACGCAGCAGTTTTTTGATTGCCCAATCAAAGCGAATATGTGTGTCTGGCATTGTCTTGTTATCTTAAGGAAGAAAGAGTGAATGGTGAATGGTGAATGAAGAATGTAGAATGTAGAATGTAGAATTATCAATTCTGAATTCTACATTCTACATTCTAAATTGATTCAATCTCTTGCCGAGAAAGTTGGGTGATGTTCATAATAGTTTCCACATCTAAACCTTGTTCCCGGCAGGAACGGGCGATCGCTATTTTTTCTTCTTTTTTACCTTGTTGGATACCTTCTTGTTTCCCTTGTTGGATACCTTTTTCAATACCTCTGATTTCTGCTTGTTCCACTTGCCATTTAGTCTCAAGCTCTTGGGTACTCAGCATACTGGCTTCGTCACGCTTGTTGTTGAGATAACGCTCGTAAGCGGCTCGTTCTTGTTCTGATAAATTATTAACTCGTAGCGCCTCCTTAGCTTCGGCTATGCCTTTGGCCGAAAATTCCGCTTTGATGTCGCTGTTTTTCAGAAAATAAATCCATTCATCTAAGGGGTTTTTCGCTAAATCCTTAAAATTCCTTACTTTCAGCAGGTAGTATTCTGGGAAGATATCTGCGACTTTATTGATATGAAATTTAAACTCCTGAGTTTTTGTCGGTTGTAGGATATCTCCGAGATTAGCTCCAACGAACTCTCCCCGATAGGAATAAATATAGTCATCTCCCATGCCCAGGTTAAAGTAGACTATATTGATTGAGTAGACTTTTTTAATTTGACCGTACTCTTGACCTTTATCTAAGTATTCGGTGACTAACTTAGACGCACCGTAGAGCATACGGTGAAAATAATCGTGTTGAGGGTTGTTTTGTACTTCAATCAGGACGAGCTCGCCATCAGTGGTTTCAGCGAGAATATCAACCCGGTTGGTTTTACCATCAAAACCCTTCTCGAAAGCGAAGCTAATCAAGAGACCCTCGATGATAAAAGCAACCGGG
>NZ_JAAHIE010001294.1:0-1264 GCF_010671945.1 Moorena sp. SIO4E2 | reverse complement strand
ATCGGGAGAAATATCAACCATTACTCGGTCAAGCTTATCCAGTAGATAATCCTCGTGTTTTCTTTGCAGGGGAACACTTGGCAATTAATCATGCTTCAGTTCAAGGAGCGGTGCAAACAGCGGTTTCAGCAGTTATTGATCTTCTGGAAAGTTCTATTTTTGAGATTTAGCTTCTCAAGCACTACCTAAACTAGATAAAGGTAAAAACAACAATAATGGATGCTCTTTAGTTCCTTCAAACCCGTATCCCTCATAATAAGCCAGACGTTCAATCTTTTTCACTGAAAAAAGCCTGATGACGTTGGATAGCTTCTTTTAAATGGTTGTTAGGGGCAGGCGGATTTTCAATCAGACTAAAAATTATATCCGCATCTTGGGGTGATAAGTGAATCACCTGTTCTGTATTAATCGCTTTTTGGGCTTCTTTAACCTGAGCATGAACCATAAATTGATTTAAGGTTGTCCCTGTTAAATCCGCAGCCGTAAGTATTCAGCCGTCAGCTATCAGCTAAAGGCCTACGGCCACGCTACGCGAACAGCTTAAGCCCTACAGATGGTGCTACTTGAGGTGCTAGCAGGCGCTTTAACTGAGCGAGGTCGGATGAGTAAAACGAGCAGGGATTTTCAATCAGGCCTACCAGCACCGCCCAGATTGCTTACTACCTCCTGTTGATTAGCTGACGGCTGACGGCTGATAGCTGAATGCTTACGTATCTTTGACCGATGCAGGAAGCCTAGCTGTCACGCGAGTATCATTAGGGGTGGTACTTGCCATCTGAATTTATTATTCAATTTCTTTTACTATAACAGAATGGTGTCATTTTGTCACCAGAAATTTCAGCTTCAAGAATAACGATCTATGACTCAATCCAAAGCCGAACCCAAATTATACAGCTTTGATGAATTTATCAGCTGGTATCCCGAAAACTCAGCAGTCCGTTACGAGCTACATGATGGAGTAATTATTGAAATGCCCAAGCCAAAGGGTAAACATTCAAATCTAACCGGTTCCCTGATTGAGCAATTATTGATAGTTATTAGGCAGATAGATAAAGGAGGTATTTGGACTATTCCTAGAGAGTCAATTGTTAAACCAAAACGGGAAAACTCAGGTTATGAACCGGACATTATTGTTTTGAACCAAGACGTTATGGAGGCTGAATCTCGCTGGGAAAGCGAATCAATTATTCAAAATCCTGATTCAGTCAAATTAATCGTCGAGGTTGTTTCAACTAATTGGCGTGACGATTACTACAATAAACTT
>NZ_JAAHIE010001293.1:0-1268 GCF_010671945.1 Moorena sp. SIO4E2 | reverse complement strand
GTTGCAGCTCATCCAAAACAGTCTGGATCAGGCTACAGCTAATGGTGAAGCCAAGCTTCAATTCGCTCCTGCCGAGGGGACAAACTTTTTTTGGCAATTAGGTTGGGAAACCACTGAATTTCGTTCTTTCCTAGAAGAAGGACAGCGTTTGCAGCGTTTAGACCTGCCTGAGGCACTGCTGGCGTTATTATCCTCCCCAGAACATCAAGAAAGTTTGCGCCAGTTATTTGGCTTTGCTTTGATGAAGCGATCAGAAAAAGACAATCATTCCTAACTGACTCTATTTCTGTATAACCATTGACGAATTAACTAAAACAAGGAGCAATCTTATGAAACTTCCAGTTCAAGTTAAGCCCGTTTTCAGGCAATCGTTGGGGGCAAGTTATGTATCTCTCAAAGTAGGTGCTAACCCAAGTCAATATAAAGGTACATGCTTTATCAATACAGGAGGGAATGCATCAACAAATTGTACAGCAGGGGCATACCATCGAAATAATAACGTTTCGCAAAATGAGTGCTGTACTAATCATGCTGGTGCAGTTTCATGGCAGTCACCGCCTGACAGCCCGATAGGCCAGCGGTGTTTTTCGTGTCGATAATAATAAACTTAAACAAGGAACAATCTTATGAAACTTCCAAACCTAGGAGCGTGTCCTTAGCCTAAACGAGTTAATCACCCAGGATAAATGATAGCAAAAGTGTGATTGCACTAGTTTTCTCAGTGCAATTACACTTTCTGTGCATAATTGCCTCTAGGGAGGTATCCTCAATAATATAAAGTCTGGTTGAACACCCTTAATGGAATCCAAAATTTCAGAGGGGAAAAAAGAGCATGAAACTTCCAAATCAAGCTTCACCCGTCAGGAGATTTGTTGTCCAGAACTATTCAGGTCTACAAGAGACCCTAGAGGAAGTAGCTAGCCCAAGGAACTCTTGGGAGTTGAAGCTACAAAAAGAAAATGATTCCTCCTCTCCCTTCAAAGATATCAAGAAAACATTTGATATTGGTGCAAAATCTGAGTTGGAGGAAGTTTCATCTGGGGGAAGCAGTACTCAGGAAACCCCTAACCCCATTCCTGAACCTCCTGATCAGATTCAGGAATACCCCAGTGATACTGGAGTTTGGACAAAATTGGGAAGAATTCTGCAACACCTAGCGATGCCAGCAATTTCCCGTCCGTCCGACTCTTCTGGCAGGGTAGTTTGAACACCCTTAATGAAATCCAAAATTTCAGAAGGGAAAAAAGAGCATGAAACTTCCAAATCAA
>NZ_JAAHIE010001292.1:0-1269 GCF_010671945.1 Moorena sp. SIO4E2 | reverse complement strand
AAGTAGCGTGCGCGTAGCGCATATGCTTACCTTAAATTATACCAAAAGAAGTTTACAAAAGAGGTTTATTTTAAGCTGACGGCTGACAGCTGACAGCTGTTCGCATAGCGTGAGCTAAAAGCTCACGACTGAATACTTACATAAAAATCTCCCCAATCTCCCCATCTCCCCATCTCCCCATCTCCCCATCTCCCCATCTCCCCACACCTCCCACACTCCCCTCTCTCCACCTACTCTTTACTCTAATGCCTTTACCACTTGAGTCATTCCATCAAGTAATTTTTTATTTTTTTCGCTCCTAGCGCCATAGAGACGGGCAGAAAAGACTGTGATTAATTCCATCATGTCTTGGGTTAATTCGTCTTCAAAGCTGACTCCCTCTGGGGATTTATTAATGATAACGACTTCTGTGCCAAACTCTTCACAAATGGTAAAGATTAATTCTGAGCCAAATCTCAGCAATCTATCCTTGTGAGTAATCACCAACCGTTCAACATCCCCTGTCATAATTTTTTTGAGTAATTTGTTCAATCCTTTTTTGTGATAATTTAAACCACCCCCGAAATCAGAAATAGTCTCGTATTGCCAACCATTAGCAGTGCTAAAATTTTCTAATAATTGAATTTGAATCCTCAGGTCTTTTTCTCGCTCATCACTGGAAACTCTGGCATAGTTGATGGTCAATCTGTCCGTCAATGGCTGAGAATTTCTTGGTGTTATATGTTTGATATCTTTAAGGTAGAATCGTCGTTGTCCAGTAGGTGAACGTTGATATCTGATTTTTCCCCCATCAGCCCACCGTCTTAGGGTTTTGGTAGAGACTCCTAGCTGTTTAGCTGCCTCCCCAATGCTTAATGTCATCTCAGAATGACTTTCCATATCAATGCTAGATCTCATGACTCCGCTCTCTATTATTCCTCATTTCGTAAGTAATGTCCAAGGGTGTCTATTTTTTATAGAGAGGCAAGCTAGCAATAGGCAATAGGCAAGAGGCAAGCTAGCAATAGGCAACCTACCAAGAGGCAAGAGGCAAGCTAGCAATAGGCAAGAGTAGCAAATTAATTATTTATTATATAATATAATTCCAGGATAATTATAGCAGTCGCCAGGGCAGTTAGGACATCGACATTAGTCTCACACCCTTTGTAAGCGATGCAGAGGTGCGACCCGTGGCGAATTTAATTCGCCAAGGTCAAGCGCACCTAAGCGGTCTTGGGGGTTTCCCCCACTCGCTATTGCATCAAGAAGCGCAAGAGTTTGACTTCTGAC
>NZ_JAAHIE010001291.1:0-1271 GCF_010671945.1 Moorena sp. SIO4E2 | reverse complement strand
CTGGGGGGGTGACGAAAATAGTTATAAAGCAGACAGGGCAAGCGATCTAGCTCTCATTCCTCGTAAATAATACTTCTGTTTATTACGATTAAGTTTCATTAATTCTTGTATTAAATCAATAAGTTCATAACTAAACTTGACCCAAGTTTGAGCATGTAAGCCTATATAAAAACTACTGTGTCGTCTTTGTAAACGACCAGATTCTTTTACTCTACCAACATATTTTTGAATTCCTTTACGTTTAATTTTTTGTCCGTGAAGAGTAGCAGAAGTATAAGCTATTGTTATCAATAAAATTAGGGAAATTAACCGATTATCTGAGACATTAGTGTCTTCTAAGTTATAGCCACCTGTTTTAAAATCTCTAAACATTTGCTCAATATTAAATCGTTTTTTATAAGCAGCAATTGCCAAGTCTAACGACTTTAAATTTGTGAGAATAAACCAGGGTTCTTTTGGGGCAAATCCTGAAATCTTTTTTTTCCATTTTGCGGCCAAATTAAAACGGGGTAATCCCTTAGTTTTAGTCACTTTTATTCCTTGAAAAAATAACGAAGTTCCTGGGACTAATTCTAAGGAATCTAAATCTGTCCAAATTTGTTTTTCAATTTCAATAAATTCATTTTTTTTAAGACGTAGACAAAAGGATGCAGACTTTTGTGACAACCAGTTTGCCAGCCTGACAGAACAAAATTCTCTATCTCCCAATAGGCAGATTCTATAATCTTTAAAAATCGGCATTATTTTTGAAATATGAGTTGTTTGTTCCTTAAAATTACTACTGCCTAATTTTGGCATCAAAGTAAAGTAAACTGGGAAAGCTCTTTTGTCCCAAATTAGGCTAGTTACTAAAAGGTTTATTTTACCCCAATTTGTCCGATCAATTGCTATATAAACTAGGTCATTTTTTTCAAAATATATTTCTAGTAAATTAGATAGAATAGGAAACCAAATAGTTTCAAAATTTAAACTTGGTAAAGATAAAAAGCGCTGTAGTCTTTTTCTTCTACTTTCAAATTTTATTCCAAGAGGTAAAGCATTGGCTAATTTTTCTAGGCTAACTCTTTTGATTGATTGTAGTAGAATAACTACAATATTTGCTAAAATATAATTACGATCCTTTAGTTTAAATTTTAGATGGTTTTGATATAATAAGGGTAACATTTTCAACAGATAGGTCTTATTGACAATGAAAGACCTATCTTTTTCTACCACAGATCGTTACACTCTTGACGTATCAATCGTTTCAATCGCTATCGTCGCCCCCCCAG
>NZ_JAAHIE010001290.1:0-1271 GCF_010671945.1 Moorena sp. SIO4E2 | reverse complement strand
CTGGGGGGGCGACGATATGGCTTGAAACGATTGATACGTCAAGAGTGTAACGATCTGTGATAGAAAAAGATAGGTCTCAAATTGTCAATAAGACCTATCTGTTGCAAATGTTACCCTTATTCTATCAAAAGCATCTTAAAATTCAACTAAAGTATCGTAATTTTATTTTATTAAATATTTTAGTGATGCTTGTACAATCAATCAAAAGAGTTAGCATAGAAAAGTTAGCAAATGCTTTACCTCTTGGAATAAAATTTGAAAGTAGAAGAAAAAGAATTCAGCGCTTTTTGTCTTTACCAAATCTAAGATTTGAAACTATTTGGTTTCCTATCATAGCTAGTATACTAGAAACATACTTTGAAACAGATGAACTAGTTTATATAGCAATTGACCGTACAAATTGGGGTAAAATAAATCTTTTAGTAACTAGCCTGATTTGGGATAAAAGAGCATTGCCAATATACTTTACTTTGATGCCAAAATTAGGTAGCAGTAATCTTAAAGAACAGAGCAGTCATCTATCAACAATAATTCCCATTTTTAAAGATTATAAAATTTGCCTATTGGGAGATAGAGAATTTGGTTCTGTTAAGCTAGCGAAATGGTTGTCAGAAAAGTCTGTATACTTTTGTTTACGTCTCAAAAAAAATGAGTTTATTGAAGTCAAAAAGAAAATTTGGATTGAGTTATCAAATCTTGGGTTAATACCAGGAACTTCATTCTTTATTAAAGGAGTAAAAATAACTAAAATAAAGGGATTTAGCACTTTTAACGTTGCATGCAAATGGAAGCGTAATATTTCCGGATTTATCCCCAAAGAAGGATGGTTCATTATGACAAATTTAAATTCCTTAGAATTGGCGATTGCTGCTTATAAGAAACGGTTTGGCATTGAAGAAATGTTTAGAGATTTTAAAACAGGAGGCGATAATTTAGAAGACACTAATGTCTATGGTGATCGGTTGATTTCGCTAATTTTATTGATATCAATAGCCTATACTTCTGCTACCATTCAAGGACAGCAAATTAAACTAAAAGGAATTCAAAAATATATCGGCAGAGTAAAAGAAGATGGCCGTTCACAACGACGACACAGTAGTTTTTATATAGGATTATATGCTCAAAATTGGGTCAGTTTTAGCGATGAGTGTATTAATTTAGTACGAGAATTAATGAGACTTAATCGTAATAAATGGAAGTATTATTTACGAGGAATGAGAGCTAAATCGCTTGTCCTGTCTGCTTTATAACTATTTTCGTCGCCCCCCCAG
>NZ_JAAHIE010000129.1:0-15617 GCF_010671945.1 Moorena sp. SIO4E2 | reverse complement strand
AGTTAATTGGCCAGCCTTGGCGGGTTGTAGAGCATTTCTGTTGCTTCTAAATAAAGCTCCAAAGATTCTTGACAAGATTCCATCTGAAACATGGCGCATTTGGGCACCTGTTATCATCGCTTTTCCTGTTGAAAGCGAAAATTATAACAGCTGTATAGAGTTAGTAAAGAGGGTTTACTCAAAAGCTGGTGATCAGGTAATTCAAACTTTGGATATCCTGATCGATAAAGAAAATCAGCAGTTTGACTCTATATCTATAATTAGACTTTTTGAAAAATGTTGGGATGACGATCTAAGCGATTTTATTTTAGAAAAGGCTCAAAGTAAATCCCTAAAGCCCAGCTGTATTCGGTATCTGTTAGAAGAGCTTCTCAAACATGGCTCGAATGAAGCTAGAGATGAAGCTATAGAATATCTACAAACATTGAGCTCATTGCCATTGCCTTTGAACAAAGATGAACGTGACAGAGTCATCATTGCCTTAACATTCCTATTCGACTATCAAACTACCGACCGTTGGTCTAGTATATGGTCAATTCTTGAGCAAGAACCAAATCTTGGACGAGAGTTCATTGAGTCAGTTGCTAAGCGCCATATGTTGTTTTCCGGTGAGTTAAAGCTTGAGCTTAATGAGAAACAGTTAGCTGATCTATATATCTGGCTGGTTAGGCAATATCCCTATGACGAAGATCCCGATTATAGTAATGGTGAAGTTCATGTCTTGGGTCCAAGGGATAGGGTTGTTAGATTAAGAAATAACATTTTACGGCAACTGGAAAATTTTGGAACTGCTCAAGGCTGTGATCAATTGGAGCGTATTATTGGAGAATTTTCTGAACTACCTTGGCTTAATAAAACGCTGATATCTGCCAAATATAGTATGCGTCGTAAAACCTGGAAGGCACTCCAGCTAAAAGAGGTTATTTATCAGATATTAGATCAGGATCCCATAGTTAGTAAAACTGTGGGAGATAATCAAGCTACATATAATATAGAAATTTTCGATAATAAAGGTGGGATTGTTACCATAGGAGGAAAAGATATAAACAATATGGCCAAAAATAGTAAGATCAACACAGATGGCGGCGATGTCATCACCAATTCCAATAACAAGAATAGAGGCAGTGTTAATAACAGCAAAACTATTACTACAAATAAAATCGGAAAAGGGAAACGCAATACTATCAAAGTCACTGACCCTAAAACCAACCCTAGCAGCGGAGATCTATGGAACAAAATCCTTGGGATTATGACAATTGTTGGTGTGGTTGCGGGAGTGATAGGATTATTCGGTAATGGGATATTTAACGAGCCGATAAAAAGATTTTTTAGAATAGATCAGCAACCGTCACTGTCACCAACGCCAACTGTTCCATCTCCTTCTTCAACTCCAGATAGTGAATAGCGATAATCTATAGCAAAGGAAGCAGGGAGTAGGGAGTAGGGAGCAGTGAAGTCATAAAATGTAAGAGGATAAAAATAATGTGTACCTGATTAGACTATAAACCGCTATAGTCTGATAGAAAAAGCTTTTTTAATTTTGAATGCTATACTAGCATAAATAATAATATTTACTTATAGCGTTTATTGCATTTATAACGTACGGTTATCAACCTCAAAGTCCCCCTTTTTAAGGGGGATTTAGGGGGATACCTTTGTAGCTCATGGGATAGAAAATGGCTATATAGCGTTTTTAATAGCTATGAGGTACAGAGATTTTTTCCTGATTACCTATTCCCTACTCCCTGTTCCCTGTTCCCTGTTCCCTGTTCCCTGTTCCCTGTTCCCTGTTCCCTGCTCCCTACTCCCTGCTCCCTTTACCATAGTTTACAAAACTTTACAAACCTCTTCACCAAAATATCCGGGTTAACAAAATAAATTCTGCAAAGCTTACTAGACTAAAGTGCTGTCTATAGCGTTTCTTGATCAGATGTAAACCTAGGAGGTCTTTTTTTATTGTCGAATAAAACTCCCGATCTCTTCCCCCTCTTGCCTCCTCCCCTGATTGAGGGCGGTTAGGGGGGATTCCTCTTGCCTCTTGCCTTTTGCAGCAAGAAGCGTGTTTGCAACCTAGATACAAACGCTATATGCCTGACCCCTCAACTCTCCTACTACTAGCCTACAGCCACTGCAAAAATGCCACTGCTAGTCTTAACTACAGTCACAGCAGTATCTGCATGCCCACTGAGAAGCTCAACCAAGCCCCTGGGCAGTGGAAACCCCCCAATAGCATCAGTGCTCCAGAAGCGATCGCATTTGCTCAAAACTCTCGATTCAGTAATCTCAAAACAGTCCAGGGAAGGTATTCAGAAGAAATAGCCTTGCCCCCAACAGTGCGTTTGGGTAGCCAAGGGGAAGTTGTCACTAGACTACAAACTATACTGCAAGAGTTGGGATACTACCAACAGCCAGTGGATGGTGTATACGGCTCCAATACCTTTGCTGCTGTCTCTACATTCCAGCAAGCACAAGGGTTGAATGCGGATGGTATTGTTGGACCAATAAGCTGGATCACTCTACAAAGATTGCACTCAGAATCCTTATCTGCTAGCCAAGAGAGGGAGTTGATCGAGATTTCCCCAAATCAGCCAGAAACTAGAGGGGAACTCCAGGATACTATCATTGATAATTTTATTTCAACAGCAGAGTCTCCCTTAGCAAATCAATCGGTTAGTTCAACCCCCTTGAACGCCCTCTCCAATAAACCACTATACCTATGGTTGTTTGGCTGGGCAGTGGTATCTCTTGGAGGATGGGGAGTAATTGTACTACAGATAAACTATCATCGGCTTCCGATTCGGCTGAGGATAGGAAAATCCTCTACAAAAACAGGGCAACCTGACAATATTGTGCCCATAGAAGATAGCGAATCAAACATCTATTCAATGGATGATTTGCTAACTACCATCAGTGAGAGCGAGATAGACCAATCCTCAACCCCTGAAACAGTCTCTGAAACTGATGCTATAGAGGAAACTGTAGAGCAAAACAATCAAGACTTAAGCTTAGGGAAGTATGGTCTACTTCTGTTCACCAGCCCAGTGGCAACAAGCCCTAATAGTTTACCGATACAAGTTGAGGATAGTAAGGAAAATACAGCTAAGCTAAACTTGGCTAAATCCTCTACGTTGTTCTTGCCCTTAGATCAGATTAAATTTAAACAATCACCACCATCGATCGGTGAAGAGAATCTATCTTTCTCAGCTGTTTTGGAATCTCCTGCGGAAGGTCTCTACAGTTTTACCCACCCTTCTATATCGTCCGTTATTCAAGAATTGACCAACAGTGACTTAGTCGAAGTCGAAGCAGCTAAGGGGCGGATTCAACCTCTCAATAACTTCTTTACTGACCTGTATCGCCTTGCTCAAAACGCTAGCTTAGCTAACCAAAACCATCACCAAGATACCAGCACAAGTCAGGAAAATGTCCGCCGAACAGCCCAAAAGTCTGACCAAGCTGATCAACCTATCCCTGAGCAGATGAAACCAGGAACTGTAGTTGGTATCCTATCCCCGACTAACCCAAAAACAGGAGAACGGTATACCTACTCATTAATTGATGATGCTGGCGGGCGGTTTATGTTGACGGAGAATAAACTGGCTCTTACCGAGCAAAGCTTGATGAATTTCAAAACAGACACCAGCCATACCGTGATTGTCCGTCGCACTGATTCCAAAGGTATCTATGTTGATAAATCCTTTACTCTGCGTTTGAAGGCTGAGAACGAGTCAGCACCTCCTCAGCCCCCGGTTGAAAGCCAGAAGAAGGTATCCACTGAAACGCGATCGCTTACCAGTGTCAGCAGTTAATCAATTCAGGACTGACCGAGTAAGCCTACAGTTACAGGTAACTCTCAACTGATGGCACCAGCAGCAAAGATTGACCTTTGGTCACGCTACGCGATGAAGCGAAGCTTCCGCTAAAAGCGATTGGCCGTAGGCCACGCTACGCGAACGCAAATTTCTCAAAAGTGCATAAATTTGATAGGGTACCTAAATCAATTGTGATAATTTTTAATCTGAAGTTCCCTACTCCCTACTCCCTACTCCCTACTCCCTACTCCCTACTCCCTACTCCCTACTCCCTTTGCTATACATAGGTTTAGCTTAGCCGGATGCTACAAGTCGGGCATCAGCCATTTTTCTTCGGGTCTTGCCAAGATAAGCTAGAATTATTAAGAAATCTTTAGAAAAAATTTTAACTGCTGCTACCTATTTCCAGGCGCTGGTATGACTCTCCCAATTCGCAACGTTGCTATTATCGCTCACGTCGATCACGGCAAAACTACCCTAGTTGACGCTCTACTCAAACAATCCGGTATCTTCCGCGAAGGGGAAGACATTCCAGACTGCGTGATGGACTCCAACGATTTAGAGCGGGAGCGGGGTATTACTATTCTTTCTAAGAATACCGCCGTTCGGTACAAAGACATCCTAATTAATATTGTTGATACTCCCGGTCACGCTGACTTTGGTGGAGAAGTAGAGCGGGTATTGGGTATGGTGGATGGCTGCATCCTAATTGTGGATGCGAATGAAGGACCAATGCCTCAAACCCGATTTGTCCTGAAAAAAGCTCTGGAAAAAGGACTGCGCCCGATTGTAGTGGTCAATAAAATTGACCGACCCCAAGCCGACCCTTATGGTGCCATCGACAAAGTCCTGGATCTGTTCCTAGAATTAGGAGCAGACGATGACCAGTGTGAGTTTCCCTACCTATTTGCCTCCGGTCTACAAGGCTACGCCAAAGAAGATTTGGATGCAGAAGCGGTAGATATGCAGGCACTGTTTGAAGCAATTTTGCATCATGTTCCGCCACCAGTAGGAGACCCTGCTAAGCCCCTACAACTACAAGTCACCACCTTGGACTATTCTGAGTACCTAGGTCGGATTGTGATTGGCAGAATTCACAACGGAACCATTAAGGCCAGTCAACAAGCTGCTTTAGTTAAGGATACTGGGGACATAGTTCAGGCAAAAGTTACCAAGTTGATGGGATTTGAAGGACTCAAGCGAGTTGACCTAAAAGAAGCATCAGCTGGTTATATCGTGGCAGTAGCTGGGTTTGCTGATGCCAATATTGGTGAAACCATTACTTGTCCCAATGAACCCCAAGCCTTACCCCTAATTAAGGTAGATGAGCCTACCTTGCAAATGACCTTCTGCGTGAATGATTCGCCCTTTGCCGGTAAGGAAGGGGACTTTGTAACGTCGCGACAATTACGCGATCGCTTATTCCGAGAATTAGAAACAAACGTAGCACTACGGGTAGAACCCACTGACTCCCCCGATAAATTCCTAGTATCTGGTCGTGGAGAGCTACACCTGGGTATTCTGATCGAAACCATGCGTCGCCAAGGATATGAGTTCCAAGTTTCCCAACCCCAAGTGATCTACCGGGAAGTCAATGGTCAACCTTGTGAACCCTTTGAATATCTAGTGCTAGATGTACCAGAAGAAGCGGTTGGTAGCTGTATCGAGCGTTTGGGACAGCGCAAAGGGGAAATGCAAGATATGCAAGTAGGTGCCAATGGTCGCACCCAAATCGATTTTGTGATTCCTGCCCGTGGCTTAGTCGGTTTCCGGGGGGACTTCCTTCGCCTGACCAAAGGTGAAGGTATCATGAATCATAGCTTCCTAGAATATCGTCCCATGACTGGGGAATTAGAGACTCGCCGCAATGGAGTAATTGTAGCCTTTGAAGAAGGGATGGCTACCTTCTATGCCCTTAAAAATGGAGAAGACCGTGGTGTATTCTTTATTAAACCAGGCACCAAGGTTTACAAAAACATGATTATTGGGGAACACAATCGTCCTCAGGATTTAGATCTAAATGTCTGTAAAACTAAGCAGTTAACTAACCATCGTTCCGCGACTGGGGATGAATTAGTGCAGTTACAAGCCCCAGTGGAGATGAGTTTGGAACGGGCTTTGGAGTATATTGGACCCGATGAACTGGTAGAGATTACACCTCAGTCAGTTCGTTTGCGGAAGCTGTCTAAGAAGAAGTTGGCGAAGCAAGGTAAAAGGTAAGAATTAAGAATGTAGAATTAAGAATGTAGAATGTAGAATTGGGAATTAAGAATGTAGAATTGGGAATTAAGAATGTAGAATTGGGAATTAAGAATGTAGAATTGGGAATTTAGAATTTAGAATTTAGAATTGGGAATTCACCATTCTGCCTTCTGCCTTCTGCCTTCTGCCTTCTTCATTCTTCATTCTTCATTCTTCATTCTTCATTCTTCATTCTTCATTCTAAATTCTGCATTCTAAATGCTACATTCTAAATTCTTCATTCTTAATTCTAAATTCTGACAGACAACCTCCTAACCTTCATTCATCCAATCACGAGCCGAGGCGGAAGCATCTATACCACCAGTGCGCATCTGGCGTATCAAAGCCTGGGGATCAGGAGACACTTTAAGGGCTTCGGTGGGTGTGATTTTTTCATCAATTAGGTAGTTGTAGAGAGCCTGATTCATCACTTGCATCCCTTCAATGGTTTCAGTTTCCATCAGTCGGAACACATCCACATCTTCTCCCTTAAGCAGGTAATCCTGTACAGTTGGGGTATTGATTAAAATGTCATGAACCGCAATCCGACCCTTATCGATGGTTGGTACTAAGAGTTGGGCAATAACTGCCAACAGGGACTCAGCAATCTGGATGCGGATCGCTGACTGTTCATCAGGATTGTAGAGATTCAACAGACGGTTAATACTGCTGATGGCATTGCGAGTGTGTAGAGTACCCAAGACCAGATGACCGGTTTGGGCAGCTTGCAGGGCAGTATCAACTGTGATGCGATCGCGCATTTCCCCAATTAGAATTATATCGGGATCCTCCCGTAACACAGACCGCAGAGCGTGGTGAAACTCATGGGTGTGCAATCCCACTTCTCGCTGACTAATCAGGCACTTTCGGGAGCGGTGGACATATTCAACCGGGTCTTCAATCGTAACAATATGTTTGTACTCTGTTTCATTGAGATGGCGAATCATAGCCGCAAGAGTGGTTGATTTACCTGATCCTGTCGGACCGGTAATTAAAATAATTCCCTGACCCCTGCTAACTATTTTTTTGAAAACTTGCGGTAGAGTTAAATCATCGATTGAAGGAACATCAAGGCTGATTAATCGCAGCACAATGGCTCCGCCGTTTAGGGAGTCAAAACAATTCACCCGACAGCGCACTAAGCCAGGGTAAAAAATAGCAGTATCCAGTTCTTTGGCTTCAGCAAACTGCTTCCTCTGAGCCGGAGTGAGAATCTCATTGAGGTATGCCTCAAAGACTTCCACTGTGACCTTGGTATGACGTTTAGCCACATACATCTTGCCCCGAATCCTAAATCTGGGGACCTGTCCCACTCGAATATGAATGTCAGAAGCTTTGTGACCATGAGCCTCTGCGACGATTTGCTCGATAGAAGGGGAATGACTAAGGTTCTGGTTAAGTTCTACTACTGGTTTAAGTGGTGATGGGAAAGTTTGAGGCTCTTGATCAATTTGCACTCCTACACCAGAATTCGTGTTCTTCATAATATGATGTACCTAGGGATACCCTTGCTGGACTGATCGGGTCGGGGCGTTGATGTTTGCTGATCTTCTTGTTGGCAGTTAATTTCGGTTGCTTGTGATCCAACCAAAGAACAACCCTAGAGAAATTTTACTTTATATAAAAAGTTTTCACACTAATCCAGCTAGGTTTTTGATATTGCTGTCAGACATCACCTAGATCTGATCTAATTAAATTTTATAATATATAGCCTTAGGTAGCAGAACTTAAGCGTAAGTATTCAGCTATCAGCGGTCAGCCGTGAGCTTTTAGCTCACGCTAAGGGAACAGCGGTCAGCTGACGTAACTCAGATTAAAGCAATGCTTACCTGTTGTCTTGATGCCAAGCGTGAGTGGGGTAAACCCCCGCAGGTCGGTAATGGTGCGTTTACAGTCGTCGAATTAAATTCGCCACGGGTCGCACCTCTGCATAGCTGATTCAATAGCACCATCTGTAGCACCATCTGTAGCGCATTAGCTGATAGCTAGCTGATAGCTGACGGCTAAATGCTTACGGCAGAAGGTAGAAGGCAGAAGGGACGAGAGTTGGAGCTAGTTTTTAAAAAGTCCAGTGATTTTACGAATAATTAATTGCTTTAGTTAAGTTAAAGGAGTTAATTTAAACTAGCTAATTGAGCTGATGGAGTTAATGTTATAAAACGGTTTACTGGACAATATATTTTGATTTTGATATTTTTAGCGGTATAATCCATAATATCCCATAGCTTTAATCCCATCAAACCTTTAAGTTAACCCAAACCCAGTTCCCGTTTGAGCAGATTAATCGATTTGCTACCAATATAGTTTTCACAACGGATCACCTTGGGTGGTCGAATAATATCTTCACGAGCGGCTAATATGGCATCTTTAACACTTTGATAACTTGCCTGATCGCTAATAATTATCTGGGAACTGCGAACCAGAGCTTTTAGTTTGTAGTTGTCCTTGATCTGAGCCGTCATCACTAACAACTCATCTCCCCGTAGACTATGGATAATAATTTCTACTATTTTTAAAATCCCAGAACTGATGCTAACCACTCCTAAACGGCTACCTTTGGAGAGATTCTTAATTAGCTTAAGTTCTGGCTCATAGTCATAAATATCAACAGGGATGACACGGACAGATTTAGGGGCAACAATCGCTTCTGCTTTACCGATAAAATAGCGACTAGTAACTACTGTAGCCGAGTGAGTTTGATCCAAAGCTTCTGAGAGTTCTTCCATTGGCACCAACTGCACCGGGATTCCCAAGGATTGTTCTAACTCCTGCACCATCAATTCTCCTGCACCAAGATCTCGTGACTCTACTGTCACCAGTACCCTAGCGCTACACCGTAACCGCCAGTCAATCTCCGACAAAAATAGTTCCCTAGCTTGGTTAAGGGAGCAACCTTGTCCGAGAAGTTGATTGAGGCTATCTTGAACAACCTTGTAAGCTTCGGGGGAAAACTGGTTAAGAATGCCAACCTGACGTCGATTACCCCCTTCATGACCCTGTGCCTTAACATAAATGCCTGACCCAGCATGGGACTCTACTAGTCCTGTTTCTTCTAACTGCCGATATACCTTGCTGATGGTATTGCGGTGCAAACCCGTCTCCATGGCTAGCTGACGAGTACTGGGCAGTTTATGACCTGGGGAATATTGTCGGGATGCGATCGCAAACTGAATTTGGTCAAATAGCTGCTTCGAGGCAGGTATTTCACTATCTTGTTGAATATGATACTGAACCATTACAGAGTCTCCAAAATCCCCTGTTTATCACTATTATATGGTAAATTTTAGATTTTAAACTTTTCGGTCAAATTTTGCTATCCACTTCAGCTATAATGTAAGCATTCAGCTATCAGCCAAAGGTCAGCGGTCAGCGGTCAGCCGTCAGCTTAAAATAAACTTCATTTGGAATAATTTAATAGTTCGAGATTTGAAGCAATTCAAAGTCTCGGTAGTAAGCATTCAGCCGTCAGCTGATAGCTGATAGCACCATCTGTAGCAACTCAATTAGAGCATTAGCTGATAGCTGATATAGCTGTTTTTAATCTAGTAAGGTACAAGTTTTTGGGTTTTAGGGAGCAGGGACTGAGGCCGTAGGCCACGCGGGGCGCGTTCGGAGCAGGGACTGAGGCCGTAGGCCACGCGGGGCGCGTTCGGAGCAGGGAAGAGGGAAGAGGGAAGAGGAACCCACCCCTAACCCCTCCCAGGAGGGGAAGAGGGAAGAGGTAAAAAAATAAAATATGTGTACCTCATGAGGATAAAAAGCGCTATAGCTGATAGCACCATCTGTAGCACCATCTGTAGCCCATAAGCTGATAGCTGATAGCTGATAGCTGATAGCTGATAGCTGATAGCTGATAGCTGATAGCTGATAGCTGATAGCTGATAGCTGATAGCTGATAGCTGAAAAAAAATCAGCCAATTATAACGGATTTAGCTCCCAAATAATTAAATCAATAAAAATCAATAAAAATCAATAAAAATTAATAGATGGTAAAGTAATAATCTGGACTATCCTGAACTCTCCAATTAAGTAAACTAGTTAATAAACTTATTATTTATTTATTAAATACAGGTATAATTTAGAGTTAAGCTACTGCTGTAGAATTGGCGCTGAATTCAGAAAGCCAAGAAAACCTTTAGCTTAGCATCTATAACTGCCAAGCAAGAGCTTCACATCCTTCCAAATCGATTATGACACATAGGGAAATTCGTAGCATTACCGTCAAGGTGGTCAATGGTGATCTAGACATAGCAGCTTACCTGGCAATGCCGGTGGCAGAAACACCTCTTCCTGGAATTGTGGTGCTGCAAGAAATTTTTGGGGTGAATGGCCATATCCGGGATATCACAGAACGGTTTGCCAAAGAAGGCTATGTTGCGATCGCTCCCGCACTCTATCAACGCCTTGCTCCAGGCTTTGAGACAGGTTACACCATTGAAGACATTAACATTGGCAAGGAATACAAGGAACAAACCAGAGCAGCGGAACTCCTGGGAGACATCCAAGGGGCCATCGGTTACCTGAGGAGTCAAACCCCTGTGCAAGATAACCCCATCGGCTCTATTGGCTTTTGTTTCGGGGGTCATGTTGCCTATCTGGCTGCTACCTTACCCGATATTAAAGCTACTGCTTCGTTCTATGGTGCTGGGATTACTACCATGACTCCTGGCGGTGGTGAACCAACGATTACTCGCACACCAGAGATTAACGGTACACTCTATGGTTTCTTTGGGATGGAAGATGCTAGCATTCCAGCAGAAGAGGTTGATCAGATTGAGGCTGCTCTTGAGAAAAATAAAATTAATTATCGTGTCTTTCGTTACGATGGAGCAGACCACGGATTTTTCTGTGACCAACGGGCTAGCTACAATGAAAAAGCAGCTACTGATGCTTGGCAAAACGTTTTGCAGCTGTTTAGGGAAAAACTTGACTAAACTGTCACCGGCTCCCAACTTTTTAAGCAGCTGCTCCTATATCAGAAATCATTACTGATTTTAAACCGTTAATCATCATGAATTCAAAATCAACCTCTTCGACCACCAGCAATTCATCCTTTTCTATGGATGATTTTGCTCAAGCCCTAGAAGAATACGACTATGAGTTTAAACAGGGACAGGTGGTACGTGGCAGAGTACATAACTACGAAAGCGATGGTGCTTATGTAGACATCGGTGGTAAGTCCCTGGCTTATCTACCAATTAGTGAAGTTTCCTTAGAATCGGATCTGGATTGGTCGGAAGTACTGCCCTTGAATGAGGAAATGGATTTCCTGATTATTCGGGAGCAAAATGCTGATGGTCAAGTTACCCTTTCCCGGCGTCAGCTGGAGATTAAGCAAGTTTGGGATGGGTTAGTTGAACTCCAAGAGAATGGAAAATCATTAGATGTCCGGGTTTCTGGAGTGAATAAAGGTGGTGTCACCGTGGATGTGCGGGGATTGCGGGGATTCATTCCGCGATCGCACTTGAGTCAGCACGACAATCTAGATTCCTTGATTGGTCAGAAACTAACAGTCAATTTCCTAGAAGCTGATCGCGATCGCAAGAAGCTAGTGCTTTCTCAGCGGGAAGCTGTGCGTGCTGCTACTTTCTCTGAGCTAGAAGTGGGACAATTAGTGGAAGGTAAAGTAGCTGCGATCAAGCCCTTTGGTGTGTTTGTGGACTTTAATCAAACCAATGGCTTGCTGCACATTAAGCAAGTAAGCCAAAGTTTCGTTGAAGACCTCTCCAAAGTGTTTGAAATCGGTCAAGTGATCCAGGTAATGATTATTAACTTGGATGAAGGCAAAGGTCGTATTTCTATGTCTACCAGGGTTTTAGAAAATTACCCAGGAGAAATGCTCGAAAAGATGGCAGAGGTAATGGCTAGTGCTCCAGCTCGTGCTGAACGTGCTAGGCAAAAACTATTACAAGCATAAGTTAGGTCGTTTGAATCGATCATGTTTTTTGTTTCTTGTTGACTGTTGACTGTTATAGCGCTACGCTTAGCGTCAGAAATTAGAAGTCAGAAGTCAAAGGTGCGCTTACAGTCGTCGAATTAAATTCGCCACGGGTCGCACCTAAAAGTAAGCGATTACTTAAGTTTCGGAGTTTAGGAATGTCAAACATCTGAATGCGTAGTGCTATAACTGTTGACTGTTGACTGTTGACTGTTGACTGTTGACTGTTGACTGTTGACAGTCAACCGTGAACCGTGAACCGTGAACTAAAATACCTGATGAATCAAAACAATAGCCCAATCCATACCCTTACCGTAGATATTGGTGGCAGTGGCGTTAAGGTGATGGTATTAGATGAATTGGGTAATCCCATCACCCAACGTAGTCGCTTAGAAACACCCCAACCTCCTAAGCCGGATGCTATCATTCATGCGATCGCATCCCTAGCTCTCGGACAAGGGGATTTTGAACGGGTATCGGTGGGATTTCCTGGAGTGGTTCGCAATGGGATAACCTATACGGCGGTAAACCTCGATCCTGATTGGCAGGGATTTGATCTGGCTACTACCCTATCTCAACGCTTAGGCAAACCGGTGCGGGTAGCTAATGATGCCGATGTCCAAGGATTAGGAGCAATTACTGGCAAGGGAGTGGAATTGACGATTACCCTAGGCACAGGGTTTGGTTCTGCTTTATTTGTGGATGGCAAGCTGGTGCCAAATCTGGAAATGGGACACCATCCTTTTCGTAAAGGGGAAACCTACGAAGAACAGTTGGGGCGAGCGGCTTTAGAGAAAGACGGTAAGAAGAAATGGAATAATCGGCTCCAAAAAGCGATCGCATGCCTGGAGCGTTTGTTTAATTATAATTACCTTTACATTGGTGGTGGTGAAGCCAAAAAAATTAACTTTGAGCTACCCCCCAATGTAAAAGTAGTGCCCAATGTCGCTGGGTTATTGGGGGGTATTGCTTTGTGGCGGGATTAGAAAAAGCCGTGAAATACTATAGCGCTAAGCTATCAGCTATCAGCTATCAGCTATCAGCTATCAGCTATCAGCATATGCTTATGATGGACTTTTCCCCAGATTTTCAATTCTCATTAATCTCGAACTATTAAATTCTATCATTTGCGCATTGCGCACGCTACTTGAGATGCGCACGCTACGCTGGGTTTATTTTAAGCATTAGGCTGACCGCTGACCGCTGACCGCTGAATGCTTACTACTAGATTGCTGGGCTATAGCTTGTCCTGCATAAACCTGTGTGACAAATTCCCGAATTTTCTGCTGATATTCGGCAGTAGCAACAGTTGTCAAATCATTGTGAGCTGCATCAGGAACTAGCCAAAGCTGTTTAGGAACTGTAGCAGCATCGAACAAGACTTGACTCATCCTAGCAGGAACTGTGGTATCACTAGTGCCATGGATTAAGAATATAGGTGTTTGGAGTGACTTGATTTTACTAATTGAGTCAAACCGCTGGGTAAGCAGAAGATCGATCGGCAAGAAACCATATTTTCCCTGATAATCTGCCATATCCCGCATGGAAGTAAATGAGCCTTCCAAAATCAACCCTGCCATGTCTGGGTTACGCACCGCTAGATCAATCCCGATTGCTCCCCCTATGGAATAACCATAGACAAAAATATCTTGGGGATTGATGCCTCGTTGTTGGACTAGATAATCCCAAGCCACTTGAGCATCTTGATAAACTTGGGATTCCCTAGGAAATTTACCGTCGCTGCGACCATAGCCTCGGTAGTCAATCAGCAGCAGGGATAAACCTAGCTGATGTAACCGTTGGGCTATTTCAAGATATGACCCAATATTACAGGCATTACCGTGCAGATATAGCATCACCTTACTTTCTGGTGAGTCAGAGGGAATCCACCAGCTATGGATTTTATCAATTTTACCCTTATTGGATATTGGTAACCAAAGCTCTTCGTAAGGCAAACCAAAGTCAGCTGGTGTATTTTCAATCACTGAAGCCGGACAAAACATTAGCCGATGTTGCAACAGCAACACTGAGGTACAGACTAAGGCGTAAGCGATCGCTATAAATCCTGCAACAATCAACATAATCAATGATCTTCATAGTTCATCCTTCATCCTTGAAAACCGGTTGGCTTAGATGCCATTCGGTTGCTTGTTCATAAGCATAACCTACTTGAAATAGCTGGTCTTCCCGCAATACATTACTAATCAACTGCATCCCAATTGGTAATCCCTGTTCATCAAAGCCACAGGGTATACTCATCCCTGGTAACCCAGCCAGGTTAACTGGAATAGTCATCAGGTCAGTCAGATACATACTTAAGGGGTCTTCTGTCTTTTCCCCAGCTTTAAATGCTGTGGAGGGAGCTGTGGGACAGACTAGCACATCGACCTTGTCAAAGGCTGCTTCAAAATCCTGTTTAATCAGAGTACGAACTTTTTGGGCTTTGAGATAATAGGCATCATAGTAACCAGCGGATAGGGCATAGGTTCCTAGCATAATCCGGCGCTTGACTTCTGCACCGAACCCTTCAGCACGGGTTTTGGTGTACATAGAAAGGAGATTGTCAGCATCTGATGCCCGTAAGCCATATTTAACGCCATCGTAGCGAGCTAGATTTGCTGATGCTTCTGACGGAGCAATGATGTAGTAGCAAGGCAAACCATACCGGAATCGGGCACAGGAAATTTCCTGAATCTCAGCACCTAAGTCTTTGAGCTGATCAATGGCTTTAGTGACTGCTTTCTCTACTACTGGGTCTAAGCCTTCTCCAAAGGTTTCTGTAATAATGCCAATCTTAACTTTACCGTTAGATTTTAGGTCTGGTTTCAGGAATTGGGTATAGTCGGGAATGTCTACTTTGAGGCTGGTCGCGTCATTGGGGTCATATCCTGCGATCGCATTCAGTAAAATAGCGGCATCTTCTACAGTGCGAGCAAATGGTCCAATTTGATCTAAGGACGATGCGAATGCCACTAAACCATAGCGCGATACTAATCCATAGGTCGGTTTCATGCCAACTACTCCACAGTAAGAAGCCGGTTGACGAATAGAACCACCGGTATCAGAACCGAGAGCAATGGGACATTCCCCAGAAGCAACGGCTGCGGCTGAGCCCCCGGAGGAGCCGCCGGGGACATGGGATAAATTCCAAGGGTTTTTAGTAAGTTGAAAAGCCGAGTTTTCCGTAGAACTCCCCATGGCAAATTCATCCAAGTTGGTTTTACCTACCATTACTGCCCCAGCATCTTTGAGTTTTTGGGTCACTGTTGACTCGTAGGGTGGGACAAACTTGGCCAGAATCCGGGAGCCGCAGGTGGTCGGAATCCCTTGGGTACACATATTGTCTTTGATGCCAATGGGTATACCGGCCAAGGTACCGAGCTCTTCACCAGCTGCGATTTTCGCATCTACTTGACTGGCCTGTTCTAAAGCATAGTCTGAGGTGATGTGGAGGAAGCTTTGGACTTGAGGCTCTAGGGCTTGAATCTTATCTAGGGCTTCTTGGGTGATTTCTACAGCTGAGCGTTCTTTGTTGATTAGCTGTTGATGCAACTCGCGGACCGTGTCCATGCTTACTACCTTTACTGACTTAACCATTTCAACTCTAGTATTCTGACAAAAAATTC
>NZ_JAAHIE010001289.1:0-1272 GCF_010671945.1 Moorena sp. SIO4E2 | reverse complement strand
TACAAAGATGGCCTTCCTTTGATGAAACGACTAATTCAAGCTCGTTGCTCTATTACTGCTCCTCCTACTCTTCCGATACCTCTCTAAACCTGACCAAACGTCTTTCCAAAAGAGCCACACCCAATCCATATATGCTGTTTCCAGGTGTCTAGAGCCAGAACTGGCGTCAAAAGCTTTACGTCCGTGTAGAATTCGGAAATTCTGCACTAACAAGCAGTCTCCAGGTTGCATCCGAAAACAGTATTCGTAAGCCGGTTTTTTTAGGTAGCGAAAGAATCCATAGTAAGCTTCATAAAAGCTTTCCATCTGCTCGAATGGTAAATCTAATCCCAAATTTTTGTGGCTGAAGAATATGTTAGTTACTTCCTCAGTGTCGTTTAGTTTGATAATTGGCTTTGTCTGGGAAACATAATAATCCCAGTCCTGGTAAAGTTGCCAAAAGGTGACAGGGGTTTGAGTTAAAATTTCAAAGTAGTGGGGATGATCTTGACGAAAATCCTGAGCCACACGAAAACCGTCTACTACGGTGGACTCACCCCCACAGGCTTCATTTTCTACACAATAGAGTAGTTGGACAATGGGTGGGGTAGGCAAGAAGGTGATATCGGTATGGGGTGATAAGGCATTACCCGCTGCTGAGAGAGACAAGTCTTGACCATTTGGGATAGCCTTAACTGTGGAGTAGCGTCCGTATTGAGCTAGATAGTAAATTGGTCCAATGGAAGAGACGAAAGTCTCTAACTTCTCCCAAGGCATTTTTCGCAATAGGGTAAACCCTAGGGTAGAAAGTTGATTCATCCAGAATTCAAAAGAACCATTACTATATTCACACCACTCTGGTGGATTGGCATCTAACCAAGCTTTGTCCCAAAGTTGCTTTTCCCTAGGAGATAACCTAGGTTCCGGTTTGGGGTCGTAGGCACGACTCAGGAGCCAAGATCGGGGAAAAATACTGCGGTGGGGAGGGTCTTCATCCCAGTCAATGATGAGTTTTTCATCTTGGAACTGCACGGATTTGGGTTTTGGCAGTTCTAGGCGATCGCTGAGATCGTTAATTTTCTGAAACGAACTAGGATGATAACACCGAGGACACAAACAATGGTCATATAACCAGATGTAATGAAAACGCTTCCCGTCAAGGGTTAGGAAGCGATCGCTTTCAATTAACTCTTTATACTGTAATTTCCTTTGTTTTTATGTTCCTTCTAGTTTGATACCAAGAACTAGCAAACTTTATATGCCCAGACTTGTAAATAAATATCTGGTTCAGCT